>NZ_CAUPYC010000052.1:0-30820 GCF_963515335.1 uncultured Paenibacillus sp.
ACTTGTGTCCTCTTATTAGTCTCGCCTTTCGCTCACCGGTCCTGCGCTCTATGTGGTATTGGATAAAACGGTGATGCGCCTCTTCAAATTCCATATGATCATTCCTCCCGCAGAAAAATGAAAGAACGCCCTTATGGCCGCAGGCCAAAAGGACGTTCTTCGTCTAGGCAGAGTATAGCATGCTGCGGCGGTTAACAACAACTGTCACACAATACGAATAATCATTCGTTTTCTCCCAAAAACTTAATGGCGATCTATTGGTCGTGTCGCCTCCGCCGCTTAGCATGCATTGGAAATCGTACAATAAAACTGTTTTATCTGGGCCGCTGGGTTCCCTATGCTGGAAAATATCCAACGTAATCAGATTATTTCTCACCCACGAGGTTTTTAAGCCGGTTTCTACTGGATGAAATCCATCATAGTGCTAAAAAGAAGGCCGATTGCGTAACTTTGCTGGAGGAAATCCAGTCCTGGTGCAAGGGGCCGAGGAGAGACCGCTGGCGAAGAAGCCTTGGAGTGAGGGGGCGGTACCGGCATACCGTTCTTGTGAAGGGGTTATAATAATTTCATTTCCTCCCGGACAAGCTATTTATAAAAATGGAGGTTCCTTTATGAACATCATGGACGGGATGGATGCCGCAAGGTTCAAATCGGCCAATCCGGACGGAAAGACGAAGGAAAAAGCAGCGAACAAAGCGGAAAAGAAAATGCCGATGGTATTAAGGAATTTGAACAATAAATAGGCTGCAGCCGGGCCAAGGAGGAACGAATATGCGGCAGGATTCCCCAAAAGCCAAAACGACCAAGGAACGGGGCATTCGTTCGGACACAACGCTGCTTCCGCAGCCGGACGAGAAAACGTCTCCCGAGCACATTCAAGCTCAAATGGCTCAGCAGCCGCCAATCACGCCATGACTCCGAATCAGATGAGAAAGCCGGCGCCGGTCTAGTACCGGAGCCGGCTTATTTGGCGTTTTTGCAGCAGCATTCCCGGCTTTTTGCGCCGTCAGGTTGCGCGAAGGGGCGGTTGTGTTTTTTTTCACTGCAGGCGGCGAAAACCTTAAAGCTTAGTTATCGATGTTGAATAATCGTTATATCAACCTGCGGCGTGATTCAGTATGCTCAATATAGAAAGAAAGCGTATCCACAATTCATGGCATATGGAGGGGTAAGGATGAAGTTATTGTCGAACCGCTGGTTAGGCAAAGGCACGGCCGTCATGCTGGCGGCGACGCTGCTGCTCGCAGGCTGCTCCGGCGCCGGGCAGAGCGGCAATGCGGCGAATAACGCCGGTAAAACCGATAACGCCGCAACGAGCAAGGGCAGCAACGCGACTGAGAACGGCCAGAATACCGCGCCGGCGGGCAAGCCTTTCGAGGGCAAAAGCATCACGCTCGTAACGGCGAACCACCCTTGGGGCGATGCTGTCAAGCCGCTCATCCCCGAGTTCGAGGCCGCGACGGGCATGAAGGTGAACGTGCAGAGCTATTTTGAAGACCAGCTGACGCAGAAGCTTACCGTCCAGTTCACCGCAGGATCGGAAACGCCGGATGTGTTCATGTACCGCCCGCTGCAGGAGGGCAAGCTGTTTTTCAAGAACGGCTGGACGGCGGCGCTCGATGATTATGTCGGTAAAAATCCGGATTACGACTTTGCGGACTTGTCCGAATCGGCGGTCGGGTCGGCGAAGGTCGACGGCAAGCTGGCCGGCATCCCGATCATTACGGAGCAGGAGATCCTGTACTACCGCAAGGATTTGCTGGAGCAGGCGGGCATCGCGGTGCCGAAAACGATCGACGAGCTTGCCGCGGCCGCCAAGCAGCTGCACGATCCGGGCAAAGAAATCTACGGCTTCGTAGCAAGAGGACAGCGCTCGCCGCTCGTCACGCAAGTCTCTTCGTTCCTCTATTCCGAGGGAGGAGATTTCACGAACGGGGAGACCGCGACGATCAATACGCCGGAAGCGGTCAAGGCGTTCACGACGTACGGCACCCTGCTGAAGGATTACGGCCCTCCGGGCGTGCTCAACATGTCGTGGCCGCAAGCGATCGGGATTTTCGCGCAGGGGAAGGTCGCCTTCTACACGGATGCCAATTCGATCTACAAGAATGCGACCGATCCGGAGAAATCGCAAATCGCCGATAAAGTCGGCTTCGCGAAATTCCCGGCCGGCGCAGCGGGCTCCAAGCCTTACAACATTACATCCTGGGGGCTGGCGATGAACGCGAAGGCGGTCGATAAGGAAGCGGCCTGGGCGTTCATCGAATGGGCGACGAGTAAGGAAATCGTGCTGAAAACCCAGCAGCTCGGCAACCCCGGCGCCCGTTCCTCCGTCTGGAACAATCCGGAGGGCACGACCGGCTTCCCGGCCGAGATGGTATCGGTCATTAAGGAAAGCGTCCAGGGCGGCGTCGACCATGACCGTCCGACCGTCATTAACGTCGGCGAGGCGCGGGATGCGGTGGGCGAAATCGTCCAGAAGGTGATAACCGGCGAGACGGATGTGCAGAAGGTGGCCGATCAGGCGAACGCGGCGCTGCAGAAGATCATCGACTCCGAGAAATCCAAATAAGGCTTCGCGCCGAACCGGCAAAAGGGTCATTCCGATGGCCCTTTTGCCCATCATGGGAACCCGAGGGAAGGAGAATCCGGCATGCAATACAACTGGTTCGACCGGAATTTGAAATGGATCTATACGCTGCCGGCTGTGGCATTCGTATTGGTGATGATGCTGTTCCCGATTCTCTACACGGTGAGAATCAGCTTCTATGAGTGGAGCATGTCCGCGATTACGCCGCCGGCATGGGTAGGCTTGGACAACTACAAGGCGCTGCTCACCGATGCCAGGTTCTGGGGCGCGGTGCGCGCCACGCTGTATTTCACGGCTGCGGCGCTGGCGGTCGAGGTGGTGCTGGGCGTGGCGATCGCGCTGCTGCTGTCCCGGGAATTCCGCGGCAAAAATCTGGTGAAAACCGTCTTCCTCCTGCCGATGGTGGCGACGCCGGTCGCGATGGGCCTCGTGTGGCTGCTCATCTATGAGCCGACAATCGGAGCGGCCAACATGCTGCTGCGAATGATCGGACTGGAGCCGCTGCTCTGGCTGGCCTCCCCGAATCAGGCGATTCCCTCGCTCATCATCGTCGACGTATGGCAGTGGACGCCGATGATCGCCCTGATCGTCATGGCCGGCTTGGCCACGATTCCGACCGAGCCCTATGAGGCGGCCGACGTCGACGGGGCGGGAAGCTGGACCAAATTCACGTCGATCACGCTGCCCCTGCTGAAGCCGACGATCCTCGTCGCCGCCATGCTTCGCCTCATCGACGTGCTGAAGACGTTCGATATTATTTATGCGACGACGCAGGGCGGTCCGGATCTCGCGACCGAGACGCTGAACATTTACGGCTATGTGCTCGGCTTTCAGTATTTCAAGCTCGGCGCGGCCTCCTCGCTGCTGGTGCTGTTCTTCGCGCTCGTCATGGGCCTGACGCTGCTGCTGATCTGGACGCGCAAAAGAATGGAGGGGCGCTATGAATAAGCGGAAGAAGACGGCCGGTTTTGTATTCGGCGGCTTGACGATCCTCGTGCTGCTCGCGTTCGCGTTTCCTTTCTTCTGGATGCTGCTCGCCTCGTTCAAAACACAGGCGCAGATCATGGCGACGGATCAGCTTTTGTTTTTCACGCCGACGGCGGACAACTACGCCAGCGTGTTCAAGGAGTATGATTTTCTCAAATATATCTGGAACAGCCTGGTCGTCGCGCTGGGGTCGACGCTGTTCGCCTTGCTGCTCGGTCTGCCGGCGGCCTACGCCATCGCCCGGCACGGCCTGCACAAGCTGGGGCTGATCATTCTGGTGGCGCGGATCATCCCGGGCATTACGTTCCTGATTCCCTGGTTCATCCTGTTCTCGCAGGTCAACCTGGTCGACACCTATACGGCGCTGATTCTAAGCCATATGCTTGTCGGGCTGCCGTTCATCATCTGGATCATGATCTCGTTCTTCGAGGCGCTGCCGACCGAGATCGAGGAAGCGGGCCTGATCGACGGCTGCACCCGGCATCAGGTGTTCCTGCGGGTCATTCTGCCGATCTCCGGACCGGGCATCATTACCTCGTCGCTGCTGTCGTTCATTTTCTCGTGGAACAACTTCATGTTCTCGATCATCCTGGCAGGCGACAAGACGAAGCCGCTTCCCGTCGCGGTGTTCAATTTCATGTCCTATTCGGAAATCAATTGGGGAGCGCTGATGGCGGCCGCCTGCATCATTACGCTGCCGGTGCTCATTATCGCGCTGCTCGCCCAGCGGTATGTGGTCAGCGGGCTGGCCGCCGGCGCGGTGAAGGGCTGACGGAAGCGAAGGCCGTGCCGGTTAGGGCGCGGTACCGCAGCGTGTCCATGCGCGCCGGGGAATCAGAGACCAGACCGAACCATTTGGTCTTACGCCGGGAGCAGGCTTGGACATTTTCCGGAAATCATCCATAATGGAACTGGTGAGGCTCGGACAAGGCGGAGGGTGGCGGACGATGAAGTACAGGCTGAACATTTTCAACAAAATTGTGATCATGGTCATCCTGCTGCTGATGCCCATCCTGCTGCTCTACAGCTTCTCGAACCGCACGGCCAACGAGGTGATTCAAGAGGAGATTCAGACGTCGAACCTGAACCGGCTGTCCTTTTTTCTGTATCAAATGGATTCGGCGATCGAGAACCTGTCGATGTTTCCCGTCATTCTGAGTCTGGATCCGCATATCCGCGATTTCGTGGAGCGCGCGGACGCCGCAGCCGGCGACCGGTTGAAGGCGGGGTCGCGCATTGTGGAGAAGCTTGGCCTGCAGAGCGTCTCGAGCAGCTGGTCCAATGACTTGACGATGTTCATTCCGAAGGACCGCAAGGTGATTTCGACCAATATCTATTTGAACGGCGCCGACCGGCGCGGCGCATGGACGGATCGGATTCACACCGAATGGACCTACGAGCAGGACGCGTCGAGGGGAGACTCGATCGGCACGTTTGTCCGGGAGATCGGCGAGCCGACCAAGGTGAGCTCGTTCGCTCAGGCCCGCGCGGTGTATCAGGTCCGCTTCCCGGTGCAGAATCTCGGCAATCTGCTCGATGTGTACAAGAAGGATAAGCAAAGCGATCCGTTTCTGTACCATCCGGCGCAGGAGCCGATCCTGAACAGCACATCCGTCTCATCGGCGGTGTCCGCCATCGATCGGCGGCTGCGGGGCGAAGCGCTCGCCGACTCGGGGCAGCTGCGGATGGAAATAGACGGCCAGGAGGTGCTGGTCAGCTACGTGAAATCCCGCCAGCTCGGCTGGTTTCTGGTGGATTACGTGCCGGAGCAGCGGATTCTGTCGCCGATCGCGAAAACGCGCAATTTGTTTTACGGGTCGATGGGGCTGCTGCTCGCGATGGGCGTGCTTGCCTCCTTCCTGCTGTACCGCAACGTGCAAATTCCGATCAAGAACATCATCCGGAGCGTACAGCGGATGAAGCGGGGAGACCTCTCCGCCCGCATCGAATACCGCTCGAAGAACGAGTTCGAGTATTTGATTCAGCGCTTCAATGAAATGGCGGAGCGGATTCAGACGCTGGTCGAGGTCGTATACGCCGAGAAAATCAGCTCGCGCGAAGCTGCGCTGAAGCAGCTGCAATCCCAGATTAATCCGCACTTCTTATACAATTCGCTGTTCTTCATGATCAATTCGGCCAAAATGGAGGATCGCGACGCGGTCATCGCGATGGGCGAGAATCTGGCCGAGTTCTACCGCTATACGACGAGGGTCGAGAACCAGTCCGTCAAGCTGAAGGATGAGCTCGAGCTTGTGGATCATTATTTAAGCATCCAGAACCTGCGCATGCAGCGGCTGGCGTATGGCATCTCGGTGCCGGAAGCGATGCTCGGCGAGCGGGTTCCCCGGCTGATCCTCCAGCCGGTGGTCGAGAACGCCGTCATTCACGGCATCGAGCATCAGCCGGGCGGCGGGCGGATCGCGATCACGGGCGAGCAGGACGAAACGTTCAACCGGATCGTGGTGGAGGATAACGGGAAAGGCATGACGGAAGAGGAGCTCCGGCAGCTGCTTGCCAGGCTCCGGCAGCCGATGTCGGAGGAGATCGGCTGCGGGGTGTGGAATGTGCACCACAGGCTCAGTTACCAATTCGGCGCGGACTCCGGATTGTCTTTCGCGCACGTGCCCGGCGGCGGACTGCGGGTCGTCCTGAGCTGGCGGCGCAGCCCCGAGGACGGCGCCGGGGCGCGGAGAAGGGAGGAAGGTGAATGGTCCAGCTCCTGATTGTCGACGACGAAATTCATGTCGTAGAGCGATTTGCCGGCACGATCGATTGGAAGGCGGTCGGTGTCGAGCAGGCCCATAAAGCGTATTCCGGACCGGAGGCCTTATCCATTCTCGAGCGATTCTCGGTCGATATCGTGCTTACGGACATTCAGATGCCGGGCATGACCGGCCTGGAGCTCATTGCGGAGGTTCGCCGGCGCTGGCCGAAGACCAAATGCATCCTGCTGTCCGGCTATTCGGAATTCAAGTACGCCAAGGAGGCGATCCTCCATCAGACCGAGGATTACCTGCTGAAGCCGGTGAAGGAAACGGAGCTGCTCTCGACGATCGGGCGCGTGATGGACAAGCTGCGCGCGGAATGGGAGGAGGTCGTGTCCAGACAGCGGCTCGCCTACGCGCTGAAGGAAAATTTGCCGCTGCTGCGGGCCAGTTTGCTCAATGACCTGCTTCAGGGACGGCAGCTGTCCGAATCGTCGCTGCGCGGCAAAATGGATACGCTCGGCTTCGAGGACATGACCGGGCGGCCGTTCGAGCTGATGATGATCCGGCTGGAGGATTCCTTTCTCGAGTACGACGCGAACCGGCTGTCGCTGATGGAGTACGCCGTCGGCAACATGGTGGAGGAATTGTTCGGCGACCGCTATGCCGGCTGGTACGCAAAGGATACGCACGATTACCTTGTGTTCGTCATGACGCCGCTGCTGTCCGACGACGGGGATGCCGCGTGGTTCGAGCGCACCGCCTCATCGCTGCAGTCGGCGGTCAAGACCTATCTGAAAGGCAAAATATCGGTGCTTGTCGGCGGCCGGGGGCAATTTCCGCAGGATCTGCGCGAGCTGTACGACCGTTCGGTATCGTCGTTCCGCACGCGGATCGGGAGCGTGCAGGAGCTTTTTATGCGCCTCGGGGAACAGCAGCAGATCGATACGGAAACCGTCCCCTCTCTGTACAGCCTGTACGAGCCGCCGACGCTGATCCATCTGCTCGAGGCGGCCCGGTGGGAGGCCATTGATGACAAGCTTCGCGCCGCGTTCGGGGAGATGGAGACGAAGCGTGCCGACTCTCCGGAGCATTTGCTCGAAGCCTATTTTTCCATCGCCTCCGCCTACTCCTATATCGCGCATAAGAACGGAAGGCATTTAAGCCGTTTGATCGGCGAAGACTTTGACCGGATGACGGAGGGCAGTCCGTTCCGGTCCGTCAAGCTGCTCAAGGAATGGGCGTTCCGGACGCTGGAGCGGATTCGGGAGGATATGGATCAGGAGACGAAGGATACGCGCGCCTCGCTGATTAACGAAATACGGGGCTTTATCGAAAACAATATCGGCCATGAGGTTTCGCTGCAGTCGATATCCGAGCATGTCCACCTGCATCCGGTATACGTTTCCAAAATATACAAGCTTGTGACGGGCGAAAATCTGAGCGACTATATCACCCGCATCCGCATGGAGAAGGCGCAGTACCTGCTGAAGAGCGGCACGGATAAAATCTACGAGATCGCGGCCCGGCTCGGCTACCAGCGCCCCCATTCGTTCAACCATGCGTTCAAAAAAAGCTTCGGCATCACGCCGCAGGATTACCGGGATCAAAATTCCTGAAAAATGCAGCTTGAGAGGGAGGTATGCGCAATGAAAATAACGAAGCTCGAATTGTTCAAGGTGCCGCCGAGATGGCTGTTCCTTAAGGTGGAGACCGATGAAGGCATCAGCGGCTGGGGCGAGCCGATCGTCGAAGGCAAAGCGGATACGGTGCGTGCGGCGGTTGAGGAAATGGCCGATTATTTGATCGGGCGCGACCCGATGCGAATCGAGGACCTGTTCCAGGTGCTGTACCGGGGAGGGTTTTACCGCGGGGGGCCGATTCTGTCCAGCGCGATCTCGGGGATCGAGCAGGCGCTCTGGGACATCAAGGGGAAATTCTATAACGCGCCGGTTTACGAGCTGCTCGGCGGCGCGTGCCGCGACAAGACCCGGGTCTATTCCTGGATCGGGGGAGACCGTCCGGCCGAGGTCGGGCTGGCGGCGCTGGCGCAGGTCAGGGCCGGGTTTACCGCCGTCAAGATGAATGCCACCGAGGAGCTGCATTTCATCGATTCTTTCGACAAGGTGGAGGCCGCCGTCGCCCGGATCGCAGCCGTGCGGGAGGCGGTCGGGGGCGGCATCGGGATCGGCATCGATTTTCACGGCCGGGTGCACAAGTCGATGGCCAAAATCCTGGCGAAGGAGCTGGAGCCGTACCGCCCGATGTTTATCGAGGAGCCGGTGCTGCCCGAAAACAACGAAGCGTTGAAGGAGATTGCCCGGCATACCTCCTGCCCGATCGCGACGGGAGAGCGCATGTATACGCGCTGGGGGTTCAAGGAGCTGCTGGCGCAGGGGATCGTCGATATTATTCAGCCGGATGTGTCCCATGCGGGAGGCATCCTGGAGACGCGCAAAATCGCGGCAATGGCGGAAGCGTACGATGTGGCGTTGGCGCCGCATTGCCCGCTCGGACCGATCGCGCTGGCCGCCTGCCTGCAGCTGGATGCGTGCTCTCCGAACGCGTTCATTCAGGAGCAAAGCCTGGGCATCCATTACAACCAGGGAAGCGATTTGCTGGATTATTTGAAGGACCCGCTCGTGTTCGAGTACAAGGACGGGTTTGTGAAAAACCTGACCGCTCCCGGGCTCGGCATCGAAGTGGACGAAGACAAGGTGCGCGAGATGGCGGCGATCGGGCATCAATGGCGAAATCCGGTCTGGCGGCAGGAGGACGGCACGGTCGCGGAATGGTAGCCGCCCGGCCGCTTCCCCACTGAGGGTCAAGCATTCCGTGCGATTTAGACACTCGGAGATAAGGCGGCCCGGTAATATTGCGCCGTTTTTTAGCTTACAATAGGCACTAACTGATGCGTGGGAAGGGGAACGGCCGGTTATGCGAATGGTTTTTCGGTGGTATGGAGAGGGCAACGATACGGTCACGCTGAAGCAGATCAAGCAAATTCCCGGCGTCGAAGGCATCGTCTGGGCGCTGCACGATAGGCTGCCCGGCGAGGAATGGCCGATGGACAAGATTATGGCCTACAAGGCGCTCGCGGATTCGTACGGCTTGCATCTGGATGTCGTTGAAAGCGTTAACGTGCATGAGGACATCAAGCTCGGGCTGCCGACCCGCGACGCGCTGATTGGGAATTACAAGCGAACGATCGGGAAGCTGGCCAAGGTCGGCGTGAAGACGATCTGCTACAACTTCATGCCGGTGTTCGACTGGACGCGGACCGAGCTGTACAAGGAGATGGAGGACGGCTCCACCGCGCTTTTCTTCGAGAAGGCGAGGATTGAGCGGATGACTCCCGAGGAGCTGGTGCGGGAAATCGCGCTGCGTCCGGATTTGTCGATGCCGGGCTGGGAGCCGGAGCGGCTGGAACGGCTGGGACCGCTTTTCGAGGCGTACAAGGGTGTGACGGAAGAGGATCTGTGGAGCCATCTTCAATACTTTCTGGAGCAGATCATTCCGGTTGCGGAGAAGCATGATATTAAAATGGCGATCCACCCCGACGACCCGCCGTATTCGGTATTCGGGCTGCCCCGGATCATCACCGGCCAGGACAACATTCGCAGGCTGCTGAAGCTCGTCGACAGCCCTTACAACTGTGTAACGCTGTGCAGCGGTTCGCTCGGGGCCAACCCGGCGAACGACATTCCGGCGATGATTCGGGAGTTCGCGGACCGGATTCCGTTCGCCCACATCCGCAATGTGCGCGTCCACGACAACAGCGATTTCATCGAGACGTCCCACCGCGCGTCCGACGGCACCGTCGATATCGTCGAGGTGGTGCGCGCTTACAGCGACGTCGGGTTCACGGGCTATGCGCGTCCGGATCACGGGCGGCATATCTGGGATGAGAAGTGCCGGCCGGGCTACGGGCTGTACGACCGGGCACTCGGCATCATGTATCTGTGGGGCGTGTGGGATCTGGCGCAGCGCGGGAAGCGCCGGGCTGACGGATTGCGGGCGGCGGAGTCGTCCGTTTAAACCGGGCAGATGAGCTTATTCGTACGCTGTTACTCCAAACGGTAATCGTCGATTTTTTCACCGTCCTCCCAAACCTCAACGAACAAGGCATCGCAATTCTCAAAATCGGCCGGCTTGAGCGAAAGCGCCTTTTCCTCGTCTTCGCCGACATAGACATTTTCCATTCCATCCTCATTGAACGAGAGTACGACATACAGTTTCATTGTGCGGACCTCCAGCGGTGTGATAGGCAGCATTATACCATAGCCGCGAAGCCGCGTCCGAATGGAGAGGGCGAAGCCGCGCGCTCTGCAAGTGGGGGTGAGGGCGGGAAAACCCCGGTCTCAGCGCCGGTTGGGCGGACAAAGTCGCGTGAGGGCGGGAAAAGTCCGGTCTCAGCCGCACTCACGGCCGGACATCTACCTACCACGTTGGTAGACTATCAACCATTTATAAGAAAAACAGGCTATTGAGGCGGGATAAAAGCTTGATTTTGAGGGCGGGCTCCGGGAATCTACCTATGCATCTTCATGTCCCCGGCATAGAATATAGCGGTCACGCAGTAAAGCACTCCTTTATGCACAGGATCCGCAAAGCCGGATCCTGTTTTTTTGCGCCGCCGGGAAACCCCGTTCGTCATCGAACGGGGTCCTCTTTTTCGCTGACGGGTCATCGTCTCTTTGCCGGCGCTTGAATGAACGCTTACAGGTTGTCCTGCGTCATCGGCTTCACCATGTTGCGCATGGCGTCCGATTTGAGAAGGAAGTCTCCCGTTCGATGTCCGACCACCCGCCCGATCCTATCGCCGAACATGCCCCCCGCAACGGCTCCGATCGCCGTGCCGATACCGGGCATAAGCGACGTGCCGAGTATCGCGCCGTATTCCACGCCGGCCATGACGCCGATCGCCCCGGTCACGTTCTCGGTCGTTTGCACGGCGGAAATTCTGGTCACCAGCGCGGCGGTAATGGTCGGCATGCCGATCCCGCTTGTCCCGATTCAAATTCTGCTGATGAATCTGCTGACCGACGCCCTGCCCGCGATGGTGCTTGCCGTCAATCCCGGCAGCAAGACGAAGGAAACGCGGCAAGTCGACATCGTGGACAAGCAGCTGTATCGGAAGGTTATTACGCGCGGCGTGCTGCTCGGACTCGGTTCGCTCGGATTGTTCGCGCTCACGCTGGCATCCGGCGCTCCGGTGCAGGTGGCGCAAAGCGTCGCATTCGCCACATGCTATCATAAGCAAAGGCCGCTTGATGACAAGAGGGCCTATCTTCAAGATTTTTTCTGGAGAGCATTTTTCTGAACAAGCAAGTTATTCGTGCAAAAGCTCCGTCGATTATGGCGTATGGGACGATGATTACGATGTGTTTTTTCAAAAGAGAGCTGAGAAGATTAGTGAGGAGCTGTCGAATCGGTTAATTCCACAGCCTAAGGCAATTGCCAATTCAACAACAGGACCGTAACCAATCAGAACTTTTCAGAAGATGCGTTGTTAGTGAACCGAGACTGTTTCTGTGGCTGAAGCAGGACAAAATGGACGAGAATACTAATTCGAGTTTCATGTATGATAAAATGAATGCAAACGCAGTTTGTCCGAGTTTTTATACGAGAGGGAGGGTTTGCGATGCAGTGGCAGGAAGTAAGAGAACTGTTCCCAAATCAATTTGTCTTGCTGTCTATTCTCGAATACCGCGAGGAGGAAGGGAAGAAAATCATAACGGAAGTAGCACCTGTCCGGGCCATCCCGGATAAGGATGCCAACCGAGAATTCTTTAATGTAGAGCCGCGGCAGCTAGTGTATCATACCTCAAATGAGGAATGCGTCATTCATCTGCGTAATGACCCTCTGGTGAAAAATGGAGCTCAGGCTGCTTGTGCGGGGCCCTCTGCCCGTTCTTTTGATCAAGCTGGCTGTGACGGTCGCCGTATAGGGATCTATCCCAACGATCAGGACAGTGTCAAGACTGTTCCGATCCTTTTTATTACCAAAAAAATATACGCTATCTTAAATGAATCTATGTTAACTTAATGATAAGTACATTAACAATTAGGGTGATTCCTATCATTAAGAAACTGTATTCTTTAATCGACCGCAAGGAGATAACGTTGACTTCCTTGTTAAACATTTCTTCGGACGGCATTGTCATCGTCGATCTGGAGGGCAGGGTGATGGAAGTGAACGATAAATTTGTGGAAATGCACGGCTGGGCACGGGATGAAGTGATCGGCATGGTGCAGCCGATGACGCCGGAGGGGGATAAGGACGCCGTTTTTCAGTTGTATGAACGAATTATTCAGGGTGAAGAAGTATCGGGCATGGAATGCTTGAAATTACGAAAAGACGGCACGTCCTTTTATGCGAATGTCACGATTTCACCTATCCAGGATGAGTCTGGAGACGTCTTTGCATTCATGGGCGTGGAGCGGGACATTACCGACAGAAAGAAAGCCGAGGAAGAGCTTAAGGAAAGCGAGGAACGTTACCGTGTTCTGATTGAATCCTCGCCGGAACCGATCGTTGTGTATCATAAGGATGTCATTCGATATGTAAATCCTGCAACGGTGAAGCTTGTTGGCGCCCGTCACCCGTCACAGCTGATCGGCCGGCATATATCCCGCTTTGTGCATCCGGACGATTCGGCCGAGCTGCCGCAGGAGCTCCAACAACATTTTGCGCAAGATCAAGCCCCCGAGGTTCTGGATAAGAGACTGCTGCGCTTGGACGGTCAAGTGATCCATGTTGAAGCAAAGGCTGTTCCGATAAAGTACCAAGGGCGCCGGGCCGTGCAGCTGTTATTTCGGGACGTGACCGGCCGCAAAAAAGCGGAGGCCGCACTGGTGGAACGGGAGCGGGAATTCAGGCGGGTGTTGAAGCTTTCTCCCGAACCGATCGTTTTGCTTCGCGACGGGATCATTAACTTCGTGAACGATAAAGGGATCGAGCTTTTTAACGGGAATCACGAGGGAGAGCTGATCGGGCGCTCGATCTTCGATTTTTTCTGCTCATCCTCTCACCCCATCATTGAAGAGCAAATGCATAAGGTGGTTCATACGGACGGCTCCTGTGATTTCATCGAACTGAAGCTCAAGCGTCTGGACGGCGAGCAGCTGGATGTCGAGCTGTCGTGCATTTATATTTACAAGCATATCGATTCTCCCCTGCTGCAAATCGTCATCCGGGATATGACGGAGCGCAAACGGACGGAAGAGATGATCCGCAGGTCGGAGAAGCTGTCGATCGTGGGCGAGCTGGCGGCCGGCGTAGCGCACGAAATACGGAATCCGCTGACCTCCCTGAAAGGTTTTCTGCAGCTTTTGAAGGAAAAGAACACCGTTTATGTCGACATCATGCTGAACGAAATCGAACGCATCAGCAATATCGTCAATGAATTCATGAGTTTCGCCAAACCGCATGCCGTTAAATTCGTGGAAATCGATCTGAGGACGCTTATCGAGAACGTCATCTACCTGATGGAGCCGCAGGCGATGCTGTTCAACGTGCAGATGACGCTTCATTGCGATCCGGACGTCCGGACCATCTGCTGCGAGCCCAATCAGATCAAGCAGGTGTTCATGAATCTGCTTAAAAACGCCATCGAGTCCATGCCCCATGGCGGCACGATCGAAATTGCGATCCGGCCAACGGAGAATGACAGCGTTTCCATACGCATCGTCGATCAAGGCATCGGGATTCCGGAGGAGAAGCTGTCCAAGGTCGGAGAGCCTTTTTATTCCCTGAAGGAAAACGGCACCGGTCTCGGCCTCATGGTCTGCCACCGCATTATCGAAACGCACAACGGCTCCATGTCCATTCAAAGCAAGCTCCAGGAAGGCACGACTGTCGAGATTGAGATACCGGTGAAATAATAGAGAGATTTCTAATGTTTCAACCCGCCGACCGGCGAAAATCGGGCAAAAGGCTGAAAGATTCAGCCTTTTTTTGTTTTTCATTTTTTTAATCTGGCGGTCGGCAAGCACGGTTTGTCCGGCAAAGGCTTTTATTACCATAGCAGCTGCAAATCTATCTATAGTAGAGTACCTGTAAGAGGAGGCTGATACCGATGAGAAAACAACTATCCGCAATGGCCATATTGGCGGCACTGGCGGGGACGCTGCTGAATCCGGCCGGCGCCGACGCATCAAACGTGAATACAAAAACTTTGTACATAGATGGAGCGAAGGTGAAGACGTCCATGCTTGTGCAGAACAACCGCCAGCTTGTGCCGGTTGCGTTCTTCAGAAATCTGGATGCGGACGTCAGCTGGAGCGACCGGTACAATTCGGCCGTCGTCAGCAATCCGTCCATTGTAATGGGGTTCCCGCTCGGAACCGGCTTTGTGGATTATGAAAGGAACGGGAACGAACGCTGGGAACGCGCCCGGTTGGCCACAACCGCGGTCGCCCGCGACGGGAAGGTCTATGTGCCTCTCGCCTACACGGCTCGAATGCTTGGCATGAACGTCAGCTACAGCGCGAGAACGAAACGGACATCGATTGCTCCGGCTTGGAAGAAAGCGGTTAACGTTCAGGCTGCTTCCCGATCCGCCGCGCAAAAAGTATCCGTTGCTCAAAAAGTATCCGCCACGCAAGAAGACATGAAGTGGTTTTACCGGATTACGGAAGCGGAGGCGGGCGGTGAAAGCTACTGGGGTAAAATCGCGGTAGCCGCGACGATCCTCAACCGGGTAAAAAGCCCGGAGTGGCCGGACACGATCAAGGGGACGATTTTCCACGTGACCAAGTATAACGGCAAATCGTACTACCAATACTCGCCGGTGCTCGACAAGCGGATCTACAATGTAACGCCGAGCGACGAGACGATCAGGGCGGTCGACGAAGCGATGCGCGGCACGGATCCTTCGTATGGCGCAGTCGTCTTCTACAACCCGGACAAAACCGACAACCAATGGGTCCGCAGCCGGAAAACGACCACGATTATCGGCAATCATATATTTGCGAAATAAGAATCGAAGATTTAAACTTGGAGAGGCGGCCTTGTCGGCGCCTCTCTTGGTTTGCAAGCGGGAGGAGGGAGCGCTGCGGCCTTTCCCGGACTTGCCTTGGTTGCACCGATCCTTCTCGGAACCGATATTGCCGCGGTCCTGGCGCTTTCGGTCGGTTCGGTGTACGGCTTCGGCTATATGGATTGGATTTGAGCAGAGCAAACGACAAACGGCCCTGACCGCGACGGTCGGGGTTATTTGCTGCGCGCTCCCTTGTCACCGAAGGGGATTGTCGAAATTTGCCGAACTTATGTTCCGGAAAACCTCTGTTTTTTAACCGATGAAAGCGGTTTTTTAACTGGGGTCATGCTTCTCTTCCATCTACAATATAGGAGACTTTAAGGCAAATCGCCTATATCGGGAGGGAAAAGAATGACCTTGAAGAAGAAAAATTGTCCGCTCGCAGCCAAGCTGTTGTCCGCCGCGTTAGCGATCCCCTTGCTGTTCACGGGGATGTCCGCCGCGGCGGCGGAGGATGCCGTCCGCGGGCAGAACGCTTCAGGCAAAGGACCGAAGGTGCAGCTGGAATATCTGGACCGGGGATTGGTCGCTGCCGCTGCATCCGAAGGCGTTTTTCTGAGCTGGAGGCTGAAGGGGGACGAGGTGGACGGCTATTCCGCGACGGGCTTGACCGGCGTCGACTTCAATGTGTACCGCGACGGCAGCAAGATTGCGACGGTGACCGACAGTACGAACTTCCTCGATCGGGCAGGCACTTCCGCATCTAGCTATGAGGTGTCGGCGGTGTCCGAAGGCCGGGAAATCGATCGAAGCGCCGCGGTCGCACCGTGGGGAAACGGCTACTACGATATGCCGCTCCGTAAACCGGCCGATGGCGTAACGCCCGCAGGCGAGGCCTACACGTACTCAGCGAATGACGCCAGCGTCGGGGATGTGGACGGCGACGGCCGATACGAGCTTTTCGTAAAATGGGACCCTTCGAACTCGAAGGACGTCTCTCAGGTCGGTTACACCGGCAACACCTACATTGACGCCTATACGCTGGAAGGCGCTTTGCTGTACCGGATCGATCTGGGCGTCAACATCCGGTCGGGCGCGCATTACACCCAGTTCATGGTGTACGACTTTGACGGCGACGGCAAGGCGGAAATGATGTTCAAAACAGCCCCGGGCACCAAGGTAATCCGGTTCGATCGGACCGGCGGCGTGATGTCGGAAAATTATATTACGCTGCCGGAAGACGACATCCGGGCGGGTTACAGCAACGGGGATGACTACCGCATGAGCCGGGATGACTACTATGAGCATTTGGTGACGACGTTCATGGGCTGGCAGGCGCGTGAGGAGGTTGTGCAGGGCCGGTGGCCGGCGACGATTGAGGAAAGCTTCGGTCTTGAGAAGCGATACGAGTATCCTCTGTCGCGGGCGGATGCCGAGACTCTGGTGGATTATTTCATGGACACCTACGCGCCGAGCCGCAGCGCCCGGAACAATCTGCGCGCGTTCGAGGGGTTCATTCTGAACGGCCCTGAATATTTGACCGTATTCGAGGGCGCGACCGGCAAAGAGCTGCAAACGATCCGTTACAAGCCGGGCCGCGAGGACGACGGCCTGATGTGGGGCGATTATGCGATGGCGAGAATCGAGCCGGGCAACCGGGTGGACCGCTTCCTGGCAACTGTAGCGTACTTGGACGGGAAGCGGCCCTACGCGGTGTTCGCCCGCGGCTACTACACAAGGTCGACGCTGGTTTCGTACAGCTGGGACGGCAAGCGGCTGAAGGAGGAATGGTACGTGGACAGCGGCTGGGTCCCGATGAGCAACCCGTTCAACGACAGTCCGCACGGCCGCGACGGCACCGATCCCGAGTTCGGCACGTTGACGACCCAGGGCATCCATTCGATCAGCTCGGCGGATGTGGACGGCGACGGCAAACAGGAAATCGTCTACGGCGCCGCCACGATCGATCACGACGGTTCTTTATTGTACAGCTCGATGGATGTCATGCCGCCTCAGAGCGCGGCGCCGGGTACGACGGCGAGACTCGGCCATGGGGATGCGATGCATGTGACGGATATCGATCCGAACCGGCCAGGGCTTGAGATTTTTTCGGTGCACGAAGGCGCCGCTTGGGCTCCGTACGGCTACGCCATGCGGGATGCCGCAACCGGGCAGGTCATTTTCGGCGGCTATACCGGCAGAGATACCGGACGCGGCATGATCGGCGACATTGATCCGGCGCAGCCGGGCATGGAGTCGTGGGCGGGCATTCCGCTGGCGCCGGCGGGCGCCTTGTGGAATGCGCAGGGCCGGCAGATCGGCAGCAAGGCGCCCGGCACGAACATGAGCATCAAGTGGGCGGCCGACATGACGACGCAGATCGTGAACGGCGCCCTGAACGTTACGCCTGCCATCGACGATTGGAACCGGGGGCGGCTGCTGACGGCTGACGGTACGCTCACCAATAACGGCACGAAGGGCAATCCGAGCCTGGTGGCCGACATTGTCGGCGACTGGAGAGAGGAGCTTGTCGTTCGCACGGCGGACAGCTCGGCCCTGCGGATCTATCTCAGCACCGAGGTGACGAACCGCAAGCTGTACACCCTCATGCACGATGTTCAATATCGGGCGGAGGTCGCGCGTCAGAACACGGTGTACAACCAGCCGTCGTACACGAGCTTCTATCTGGCGTCCGACATCGATTGGGCGAACGTGCCGATTCCGAACATGAAGACGCCGGGCAAGGGCGACAAGCGGCGGGACTAGTCGGCAGCATGAATAAAAAAGCGGCTCAACAAAGGGACTTTGTTGAGCCGCTTTCCTTTTTACCCTGTAAAATGTTGCACCCATTCGCCGTTGAAATAGCCCATGCCGATCGTAGTGAAATTCTTGTTCATGATGTTGGCCCGATGACCGGGGCTGTTCATCCAGGCCTTCATGACGTCTTCCGGCGTCTTATAGCCGCTGGCGATATTTTCACCTGCATACCTGAACGTTACGCCGAATGCTTTCATCATGTCGAACGGAGAGCCGTAGACCGGCGAGTTGTGGTCGAAGTAATCTTTCTTGTACATATCGATCGCCTTGGCTTTCGCCACAGCGGACAGTTTGGTGGACAAGGTTAACGGCTTCAAGCCTGCTTTGGCGCGTTGCTTGTTTACGAGACTGACTACTTGCCTGGAGAATGTGTAACTGGATTGCGCGGACTGGGTAACCGACGGCGCGGACACGGATACCGGCAAAGCTTCAGCCACGCCTGCTTGTCCTGCCGTAATGCCTGCCGCCAACGTTACGGACATCAGAACAGCTGCCAACATTTTTTTCAATATAATCCTCCTAACCGTTGTTCGCAACCCGCAGGGCCGCGTTGCCTGACCCTTTGTATTATAGCCGTTTGCGGCCGCGGCAGATGGATTATGAGGAAATCATCATTTAATCTTAATGTTGACGCGCGTCAAATCGAGGCGGATCGGGTAATAGTATGGGTTTTGCGTCGATAAACTAAGCGGAAGGCGTCTTGTGCGTGCCGGCGGCGGTTTGCCGGTCGAGCCAGCCGAGCAGATCGGCGAAAAAGGTTTCCCGTCCGAGGTCGTCGAACGGCCGGTGCCTGACGTCTTCGTAGGCGATCCGCTGTTTGTCCGGCGAGCCGACGCTGTCGAAGAACCGGTGCAGTTCGGCCGGCGGCGTGATCTCGTCAGCAAGTCCGTACTGGAGCAGGAGCGGCAGCCGGATGGAGGAGGCCGACTTCGTGAGCATCGGCAAAGTCCGAAGCAGCCCGCGGCCCAAGCCCGGCGTGACGGTATTGTGCCGCAGCGGGTCGGCCTGCAGCTTGGCGAGCATGTCGGGATCCCGCGTCAACTGCCGGAGATCGCCGGTTTTCTCGACGGTGTAGTCGGGCTTGAACCGCCCCATCGCGAGCACAAGCAGCTTGCCCAAGGGAGTCGCCTCGTACGAAATGGCGGGCGCGATCGCCGCAAGCCCGGCGACGCCTGCCCCGTGGCGGACAACATAGTCGAGGCTGATCACGCCGCCCAGGCTGTGCGCCATGAGATAGAGCGGCAATGACGGCTGCTCAGCGTCGATACGTGTCCGGAGCGCATGCAGGTCTTCGCGATATTCATCCCATGAACGGATGAATCCCCGTGTTCCCGGGCTTCTGCCGTGGCCGCGCAGATCGGGAGCATACACGGTGCAGCCGTTGTCGGTGAGCCGTGTGATCAGGCCGTAAAGCCCTCCGCTGTGGTCGCCATGTCCGTGCACGAGCAGAACGGCCGCTTTGGGCACGCGGTCGGCCGGTGTTGCGGCGCGGTAAAAAAGCTCCGTTCCGCCTGCGCCCCGGAACGTTCCTTCATTTTCCCGCAAGCTGAATCCCCCTCTCAGTTGATCGCCATATAATGGTTATTATACCGCTTGCTTGCGCGATTGGGGAGTAGCTTTCGGTTTTTTTCGGCTGACGAGGCCGATGCTGACGCCGGTCATCGCCATGCCGGTCGGCAGGTTGGGCGCGAACGGCTCGTGCTGCGCCGCTTGTCCCGGTTTAGCAAATGCATTTTCTTGCCCGGAAGGCTTTAATCCGTGTTGAATATGGGTATAAAAAGGAGTATGAAAGGGGGGAACTCCCATGCCTTTGACTCCTCAACAATTGATAACGCTGCATGGCTTTAATAATCTGACCAAATCGCTCAGCTTTAATATGTACGATATTTGCTACACCCGGACGAAGGCGGAGCGCGAGGCCTACATCGAATACATCGACGAGCAGTACAACTCCGACCGGCTGACGAAAATTTTGCGGGCGGTATCCGATATTATCGGCGCCCATGTGCTCAATGTGGCGAAGCAGGACTATGTGCCGCAGGGCGCGAGCGTGACGATGCTGGTGTCCGAGGGGCCGGTGGTTGAGGTGCCGACGCAGTCTTACGAGCAGTCGCCAGGGCCGCTTCCCGAGACGGTCGTCATGCAGCTCGATAAAAGCCACATTACGGTGCACACCTACCCCGAATATCATCCGGACGAGGGGATCAGCACGTTTCGCGCCGACATCGACGTGTCGACCTGCGGAGAGATTTCACCGTTGAAAGCGTTGAACTATTTGATCCACTCGTTCGATACGGACATGATGACGATCGACTACCGGGTGCGCGGCTTCACGCGGGATATCAGCGGACATAAGCTTTTTATCGACCATGACATCAACTCGATCCAGAACTACATTCCGGAGAACGTGAAAAGCATGTACGACATGATCGACGTGAACGTGTATCAGGAAAATATTTTTCATACGAAGTGCAAGCTGCGGGAGTTCGACCTCAACAACTATCTGTTCGGATACACCAAGGAGAAGCTCAGTCCCCAGGAGCAGAAGCAAATCGCCCGGCGGCTGCAGACCGAGATGGACGAGATCTTCTACGGCAAAAACATGAGCCGCGTGGAGAACGAGGGTGAGTGAGCGTGCGGGTAAGCAGGGAAGTGAGATGAAAACTGGAGAGCGGCCTCATCGCATGACGGCGGGTGAGGCTTTTGCGCGTTTGGCGCGCGCAGGGCCGGCGTGGCGGGAGATGAGGTTGGCCGGTGAGTGAGGTTGCTTGCTTGTGCTTCTTTTGTCACTTTTGCGGCCGAACGGAAACAGGAGCCGACCCGGCGTTGTCGAATATTATTGAGGTTGGCAATGCGGTGACTTTAGTAAACATAAAGCAGGTGACGCGAAATGAAAACGATTACGGTTCAGCTGCTGGTGCAGCGCTTCAAGCTGGAGGTGCTGGCAGGCGAAGGGAAACTCGACCGAACGATCTCGCAATCGCGAGTGCACCGGCCGGGGCTCGAGTTCGTCGGCTATTTCGAGTTTTTCCCGATGGAGCGCGTCCAGGTGATGGGGCGCAAGGAAATTACCTATTTACATAAGCAAACGGAAGAGGAGCGCAAGCTCCACATCGGCAACATCGTCAGGTACAGGCCGCCTTGCTTCATCGTGACGTACGGCCAGGGCGAAGGGCTGAAATACCTGACGCAATACTGCGAGGAAGAGGGGATCCCGCTGCTCCGGACGGCGGAGTCCACGACCGAATTCATAACGAAGCTGGACGGCTTCCTGGTGAAATCGCTGGCTCCGGAAATATCGGTGCACGGCGTATGCATGAACGTGTCGGGCATCGGCATCCTTCTCCGCGGACAGTCCGGCATCGGCAAAAGCGAAACCGCGCACACGCTGATCCGCCGCGGCCACCGCCTCGTGGCGGACGACATCGTGACGCTGAAGCGGATCAGTCCGCAGACGCTGCTCGGCACGCACAATGAAACGACGAAGGAGTTTCTGGCGCTGCGCAGCATCGGATTGGTTAATGTGGTAAGACTTTATGGGCGTAAAGCTTTTCAGGATGAGACGAGAATCGTGCTGGATATCGAGCTTGCCCGTTGGCGGGAGAATGAGCTTAACAACGATTTGGAGCTCCAGCCGGGGGATACCGACTACCTCGGCGTCAAGGTTCCGCACATCGAAATTCAGCTGCAGCCGGGCCGCGACGTGGCCGGTCTGATCGAGGCCGCGGCCAACAACTGGTATTTGCGCCAGCAAGGCTACAGCGCCGCTGAGGAATTTATCAAGCGAATCGAGGAGCAGATGGAAGAGAACGGGTAGGGGAGTCCGTAAAGGATTCGAGTGGCTGATGGGGTTGAAGGGCATGGTTATGTCATGATAAAATCGGTTTATCAAATACGGTTGTGAAGCACACACCGCTATCTTGAGCGCATGATGCGTTCGGGGGAGCGGTGTTTTTATTTGAAACATTTTACGAGAATCATGCAGTTGCAGCAATTCATGTCCTGCTGTATACCGGGCAAAAGGTTTAACATGATTAAATAGAGGTGAAGGAGTGCTCTTGCATAACGAATCACGTGAGCTTTATCCGGTTGAATTTGTTAACCTGGACCATTCAGATGTTGCGAGCCAAATGTCCGATTGGGATGAGTCCTTTGACTGGACGGTTTATTTTGGACATCGAGGTATTGAAGTCTACAAAATGTGCGTAGTCGGAAATCCTGACATCCAGGGTGCCTTGGCATTGGAGTACAAGGAAGACCATGTTTGGGTTCACTTGATTGAAAGTGCGCCCCATAATCGGTTTGGCAAGGTATTTGATTACGTGGGCGAGAACCTGATGGCTTACGCTTGTCTACGCAGCATGGAACTTGGTTGTGATGGATTTATAGCGTTTAACGCGAAAACGAGGTTGATTCGGTATTATTTGCTTAATATGCGAGCTAAACGCCTGGGAAACGGTGAACGCATGTACATCGACGGGGTTGCCGCAGAGCATTTGGTTCAAGTATACTTAAAGAAGAGGTGATGACAATGAGGAAACGGTCAAGCATTGATAATGCCGCTCGACGTTTAACGAATGGTCAATTTGTACGCCAGTCTTCGCCTGGTAACGATACCTCCGATGTCAGCCAATTCATTCGTCATCATAAAGACGAGTTAATAAAAGCCAGAAAAGATATCGTTAAGGCTCCTCGCTAACAGGCGATGTCATGATAAAATCGGTTTATCAAATACGGTTGTGAAGCACACACTGCTATCTTGGGCGCATGATGCGTTCGGGGGAGCGGTGTTTTTTTATGATCATGGAGGAGGGATGGCGGGTGGGGGATAATGGATTTGCGGAGGCGTATGAAGCATGGTTGAAAAAGCATTATTATTTGCATCCGGAATATGAGGTGATCGATTTCAAGGGCGGCAGGCGCTTTTTGGATTTTGCGTATATCCGCTATCCGCTGCGACTGTCGATCGACATCGACGATTTCGGCTCGCATGTTACGAATATGTCACGTTGGGGCTTCTGCGATTCAAACAACCGGCAAAACCATCTGACCAATGATCGGTGGAAAATCATCCGTTTTTCCCTTGATGACGTTAAACACAATCCCCGCATGTGCATCCAGACGCTGCAGCAGTTCATGCAGGTATACAGCGCGGAGGCCGGGCGAACGACGAGCATCGACGAGCTGGTGGAAAAGGAAGTGCTCCGCTTGGCGTTGGCCCTCGAGCGTCCGCTGCGAATGCAAGATATATGTGCGTATTTAACGACATATTTCCCGGGAAATGGTGAAAGCGCTATCATTATGTCATATCTTCCCAAGTACAAACGCCCCGTTTTGCAGTATGATAGAGTTCGGGGGTGAGGCATCGCGCCATGATTTTCCTTAAACGGATACGGCAATACCGGGTTTACCGCAGATTGGTTCTGTCTTATTTGCTGCTGCTGACGGTTACGATCACACTGCTCTCGTTCATACTCTATTCGATGTTTTCCGCGAGGGCGGTACAGGAAATCGACCGTTCTTCCAAGCAAATGCTGGCCCAGGTCAGCTATACGGCGAATGTGGTGTACGACCAGATTCAGGACGTCACCGGACAGTTGCTCAGTGATAATGAGATTATGTCGTTCCTGTACGCCAAAACGGACAGCAAGACGGTCGACTACACCGCCAACCTGTTTCTGAACCGCATTCAAGGAGTCTACCCTTTCATTAAGAACTTAAGCGTATACAATTTCACAACCGGCGCCTATATCGACTCCCTGGGCTTGCAGCCGGATCCGAATATCGCGACCGCGGACGGCACGAACACGTTCGGCTTCTACCCCCGTAAGGTGGATTCCGTCACAGGCAAAACCTCCTACAGGCTGCTGACGTTCAAAATCATTCCGGAGCGCTCCTTCGCCGAGACGCCCGCCTCCGCGATCGTCGTCGATCTCGATGAATCATACATTCGCAACACGATGCGGAATCTTAGCGGCTCCGCCAAAGATTCGCTTACATTCGTCATGGACGCGTCAGGCACCGTGCTGTCACACTCGAATCCGGAGTATTTCATGGCGGATTACGCCTCCGAACACGATTACGTGCGCGACATTCTCGCCGATACGGACGGACAGGGGAGCTTCGTACGGAACCTCGACAGGGAAAAGTATCTGGTGACCTACATCAAATCGTCCAACCTGGACTGGTATTTCGTCAGCGTTCGCCCGTACGCGGAGCTCATCTCCAACATCTACGAGCTGCGCAACTGGACGATCCTCGTAGTCGTGCTGCTTGTCCTTGCCGGCGCGGTGACATCGTTCATGCTTTCCGGCAATATTTACAATCCGATCAGAACGCTGCTGGACAAGGTCAATTCGACCGGAGGTCCGCCAACCGCCACCGCTTTAATGCGCTATGACGAATACGAGATGCTGACCGAAGCGTTCACGGAGAAAATCGAAATGGCGAAGTCGATGGAATCGACGATCGACCGTTCCGCCCGCGCGCTCAAGGACAGCTATCTCGCCCTGCTGCTCAAGGGCAACGCCAATAAAATCGCGGTATCCGCCGAGATGAAGCGCGAGTGGGAAAGCCGGCTGAACGGGCCTTGCCTGACGGTCATCCTTTTCAAAATCGACCGTTACGCCGCTTTCCGCGAACAGTACGATTCCTACAACAGGGGACTGATCCGGTTTGCCGTCAGCAACATCGCGCATGAGCTGCTCAGCCGGTCTTGCCGCAGCGATGTGGCGAATGCGGACGAGGATGAGACGGCGCTTATCCTGCAATCGGAGCAGCCGCTTCACGAAGATCACCTGCACCTTGTGCTCGGCGAGATCCAGGACGCGGTCCATCATTACTACGGCATCGGCTTGTCGGTCGCGATCGGCGATCCGTGCGGCGCGGTCAGCGAGATTCGCGATTCGTACAAATCGGCGCAGGATTGCATCGAATCCCGGCTTTTTCTCGGGCATGGCTGCCTGGCAAGCAGGACGACGATGCACCGGGCAGGGACGGAGCAGGCTCCGCGTTATCCGTCCGCGATCGAGAAAAAGCTGATCGACGCCGTCAAGCTCGGCCGTCAGCCGGCGATTCGCACACACGTATCGGAATTCAAGGCATATCTGACCGGATGCACCTATACAAGCGCCATGCAGTACACGAACTTCCTCATGCTCGGCATCATCAAGGAGTTCGAGTACATTACCGAGTGGTGGGGCGTCGATGCCGATCAACTGTATCGTACCCTGGACGAATTCCGCGCAGTCGAGACGCTGGAGGACATCGAGCAGATGATCACCGCGCTGGCCGCCCGCATCGTCGACATGCTCGAGGAGAACCGGAAGAACACGACCGTCGCCAAAAACGCCAAGCTGATCGAAGAAATTCAGCAGTTCGTCAGGGAGCAGTACGCCGAGCACGGGCTTTCGCTGGAAGCCGCGGCGGACCATGTCGGGTTCTCGGCCGGCTACATCGGCAAGTTGTTCAAGAGCATGACCGGCTCGACGTTCAACGATTACGTCACCCATATCCGGATGGAGGAGGCCAAAACGTTCCTTGCCGCGACGAACGATTCGGTCGCGCATATCGGCGAGCGGGTCGGCG
The DNA here is from genome assembly GCF_963515335.1 of uncultured Paenibacillus sp. NCBI lineage: Bacteria > Bacillati > Bacillota > Bacilli > Caryophanales > Paenibacillaceae > Paenibacillus > uncultured Paenibacillus sp. Next base: position 25,671 of record NZ_CAUPYC010000052.1, read on the forward strand.
TGTACAATGTGCCGTATTTTACGACGCTGTTCAAAAAGAAATACGGCATGACGCCTTCCCAATACAGGGAGCAAGCCGCCAAGGAGCAGGATCCGGTATAGCGGGTCCCGACGCGCGCCTTCCCGGCGCGCGTTGCGGCACCGCATCGCGGCTGTCGGGGCAAGGCGGTACAAAAAGCGATTAAGCGGCGGATTTCCGTCGCTTAATCGCTTTTTTAACACGCAGTGCGCGATTTTGAAAGCCGGTTCTCCGATTAGTGAAAGCATCGCCGAAAGTCGAAATTTACAGCTCCAGCCCCGCCCGGTATGATTCAATCAACGAACGAGGCAAGGAGTGCTGACGATGGAAAATCCTTCTGTGGCCGACCGGCCGAGATCGGGCAAGCGCCCCGGCTTCCTCCGCGAAATCGCGAGAAACCGTTATTCGTATTTGCTCATCTTGCCGGCGATGGTGTACGTATTCATTTTCTCTTACGCGACTTACCCGTATTTGCTGATTGCCTTTCAACGGTTCAATTATCAGAAGGGGCTTCTGGGCAGCGAGTGGGTCGGGTTCGACAATTTCGTGTTTTTCTTCCGCTCGAACGCCGCGCTGGCCGTCACCTGGAACACGATCAAGCTCAACGTGCTGTTTTTGATCTTCGTTACCTTTTTCGCGGTCGCGCTGGCCTTGTTATTTAATGAAATCCGCAACAAGTTTTTCATCAAGCTGGCGCAGACGACGATGATTTTCCCCAGCTTCCTGTCATGGATCATCGTCAGCTATATGATGTACAGCCTGTTCACGATGGATTTCGGGATCATCAACCAGATCATACAGGCGTTCGGCGGCGAGCCGGTGAACTGGTATTCGAAGGCCGAGGCGTGGCCTTCCATTCTGGTCGGGATGAAGGTGTGGAAGGAAGCGGGCATGGCGTCGATCATTTACCTCGCGGCCATTACCGGCATCGACGGCTCGCTGTATGAATCGGCGGATATCGACGGCGCATCCCGCTGGCAAAAAATGATCCGGATCACGCTGCCGCTCATCGCCCCGACCATCGCCATATTAACGCTGCTGAACCTCGGCAAAATTTTCTACGGCGATTTCGGCATGATCTATGCGATTATCGGAGATAACGGCGTGCTGTATCCGACGACCGACGTTATCGACACCTATGTGTTCCGCGCCTTGCGCCAGATCGGCGATCCTTCGAACGCCGCGGCCGTAGGCCTGTTCCAATCGACGGTCGGCCTGCTGCTCGTGTTCGGCGCCAACTGGCTGACGCGCAGATTTTTCAAGGAAGGGGCGCTCTACTAATGGTGACGCGAAACCGTTTCAGCTTCGGTACGATCGCCGTCTATACCGCTTTGACGCTGTTCTCCATCGCCAGCTTGCTGCCGATGGTCCTGACGCTCATGGTTTCCTTCACGGCGGAGGACGCGATCACGAAAAACGGCTACAGCCTGTTCCCGGAGGCGTTCTCGCTGGACGGCTACCGGACGATTTTCGTCAACTCCGCGCTTATATTCAAAGGCTACGCGGTATCGATTTTCGTTACGGCGGCCGGCTCGGCGATCGCCTTGATCATCACGGCGCTGGCGGCCTACCCGATGTCCAATCCGAATGTGAAGTACCGCAATTTCCTGGCGCTCTACTTCTTCGTTACGATGCTGTTCAACGGCGGCCTGGTGCCCTGGTACCTGATGAGCACGAAGCTGGGGCTGACCGACAACCTTTTGGCCTTGATCGTGCCGACGCTGATGTTCAACGCCTTCAACATGTTTCTGGTGAAGAATTTCATGGAAGGGCTGCCGGAAGCGCTGCGCGAATCGGCCTATCTCGACGGCGCGAACGATCTGCGGATCGTTTTCCGGATCTACATGCCGTTGTGCGTGCCCGTTCTGGCGACCGTCGCCCTGTTCTACGCGCTCGCTTACTGGAACGACTGGTTCAACGCGATCATGCTGGTCGGCAACAAAGATTTGTATCCGCTGCAGTACATCCTGTTCCAGCTGCGCTCCAACATTCAGATGCTTGAGATGCTGCCGACCGGGGCAAGCTCCGAGTACACGCTGCCGGCCGAATCGGCCAAAATGGCGACGGTCATCATCACGATCGGCCCGATCGCGTTCCTGTATCCGTATCTTCAGCGGTATTTCGTGAAAGGGCTTGTCATCGGTTCCGTAAAAGGCTGACCGCGGGGTATGGACGGTTGAAATCGCAAAGCCGATATGTTCCCCGCCAGGGGTTCATATATAAACCATTTTCATTATAAGGAGAGGGTCCAGTTGAAAAAGGCATCGACAATCATGCTGTTTCTCGTCATGCTGGCCGGTTTGCTGGCAGGCTGCGGCAGCAACGGCGGGTCGAACAATACGGCCGATGCGCCGAATGGCGCGAACAGCGCCGGCAGCGGCAATACGGCGGGCACGGATGCGTCCAAAGAAGAAGTGGTCACGCTCAAATACGTGATTCCGGGCACCGAGCCGAAGGAATGGCCGGCCGTTAAGGAAGCCGTCAACAAGAAGCTGCTGGAGGACGGCGTCAACGTGCAGATCGAGAAGGAATACATCGATTGGGGCGCCTGGGAGCAGAAAATCAATCTGAAGCTGTCCACGAACGAAGAATTCGACATGTTCCACGTCATGAACGACTGGGTCGGGCTGGCCAACTACGCCGGACGCGGCGCGCTCAAGGACATTACGAAAGAGGTCGAGCAGTACGGGCCCAATCTGAAAAAGGTCATCCCCGAATCCGTATGGAGCGGCGTGACGAAGGAAGGCAAAATCTACGGCGTGCCGGCGTACTGGTATGAATCGGCCGTGGACGGATCGATCACGATCAACAAGTATTTGCTCGCGAAAGCAGGGGCCAAAACCTCGTTCGCGAACCGCCAGGAAATGCTGGACGCGATGGATCAGGTGAACAAGAACCTCAACATGAAGCTGACGATTCCGATCCGGGGCGGCACGGCGGGACCGGCGGACATTTTCCAGCGGACCTATGATACGTACCCGTTCACCGTTCGCGACAATATCGCGTACATCGGCCAGGACGGCGTCGTCAAGAACTGGGTCGAAACCGACGAGTTCAAGCAGGATGCGGCCTGGTTCCGCCAGGCGTACGAGAAGCGGCTCGTGCACCCGGACGTGCTGACGATCAAGCAGGAGCAGATCGAGCAGCAGATCAAATCCGGCCAATACGTGTTCACGTTCGGGACGCCGAACAAGCTGACGGACGTGCAGAAGACGTACCCGGACATCAAGGACGAGGATATCGAGCTCATTCGCCTCAACCCCGAGAAGCCGCGCTACCGGATGGTCAATGCGAAGAATATCAACGTCGTTGCGGCCAACAGCAAGAACCCGGCGGCGGCCGTCAAGTTCCTGAACTGGCTGTACGACAACCAGGACAACTATGACCTGTTCATGTACGGCATCGAAGGCACCACTTATAAAAAGGTCGGCGACCGCGGCATCGAGACCGTGATCGATCCGAAGACGAATACGCCGCTCTATATCCAGGACGACTGGATGATCGGTAACCTGAATTTCATCCGCGTCGACCAGAATCTGCTGACGGCGAACAAGAAGCTGTTCGAGGCCGATCCGGAGGCGCAAAATTTCTTCGCCGCCGACTTCTTCTTCGATCCGGCGCCGGTGAAGGCGGAAATGGCTAACGTGCAGGCGGTGTTCACCTCCGACGTGTCGCCGATCTACCGCGGCGTCGTCGACTTCGACAAGAACATCAAGGCCGCGCAGGACAAATTGAAATCGGCCGGAATCGATAAGGTGCTGGCCGAGTACCAGAAGCAGCTGGACGCTTACAAGGCGACACTTACGAAGTAAACAGTAAGCGGAAAGCGAGAGCACTAGCACTGGCAGAAGGCGTGGCCCCTAGCGATTGGTTTATCGATTAGGGGCCATGACTTTAGCTGCATGACCCGAGATGTAAAGGACGGTGTGTCTGAGGCTGATTGGAACCGTGGGGGCGGAAGCAATGAACGGACATCGGGGAGGATGAAAATTTGATGAAAAAGCATATCGCGGCCTGGCTGGTGCTGTGCCTGGTATTGGGTGTGACGGTTGTGCCCGGCCGCGGCTACACGGCCGAGACGAGCATTGTCAATTACGCGGTGGAGAACGGCGATCTCGCTGAGGGCTTGACGGGCTGGGACACCGGCGATGCTTCCAAGTTTACGGCGGAGCAGCGTCTGACGCTGAAGCAGGGCGCCGCTTTGTGGCGGCCGATCGCGATAACGGGCGGTGAAAGCGCGCCTTCGGCGGGCGATACGGTGTATGCGCGGGCGACGGTGGTGCTGAACAGCGACGTCACGGTCGACGACAATGTGCTGATCCGGATGAACGCCGGCGGCACGCTGGCGGAAATCAACGACTTCACCGGCGTCGAGCGCGGCCGGGAGGTTGAGCTGACGACCAAGTTTGTCGGGGGCGGCGGTGTCATTCCGGCCGGTCAGAGCGATCTGTGGATCGAGATCCATAACGATACGCCGGGCACGATCGAGCTTGCCAAGCTGGAAGTGTGGGGCGAGCGCGATGAGGACGGCGCGGGCGGCGCGGCAGCCGTGATTAAGCCTTACGCGACGTATGATTTTGCCGAAGGCATGGCGGGCTGGGAGCACAACGGAGCGGACAAATCGTACCTGACCGGCTCGCTGCTGATGCAGCCGGGCGCGGCGGCGTGGCGCAGCGTGCCGTTCGGCAGCGGGAGCGATCAGCCGGCGGCGGGCGACAAAGCAAGCGTTCGAGCCGAGTTGTTCGTAGCGGACGGCGTGAACCGGACGGACGGCGTGTTCGTGCGGGTGCACGATGCCAAGGGCACGGTGATCGACGTCAACAATATCGCGGATACGCCGCGCGGCGCATGGTTCGAGGCGAGGGATGCGTCGCGCAGCAACGGCGGCGTTCTACGCGACGACGCCTCCGAGATTTGGATCGAGCTGCATAACGAGACGGACAAGCCGGTGCGCATCCGCAATGTCGGCATCTCGGCCGAGCGCGAGGAATCGATGACGAAATACGACGTCAACGGCGACGGCGCGGTAGATGAGCGTGACGAGCAGGCATTGAAGGCAATGATTGACCGCGGCGGTGCCGGCGGAGCGGATCTGCGGTTTGACTATGATGCGGACGGCGAGCTGACCGGCA
>NZ_CAUPYC010000053.1:0-28882 GCF_963515335.1 uncultured Paenibacillus sp.
CATGGCCGGCTCGTACATCAGTTCGAAGATTCGCCGCGCCGCCGGGACAGACATATGAAAGCCCATAACCGTGTAGTAGGCGCTGAAGAACAAATTAATGATGTAATTCAGATAAAAGGAAATCGCAATCAGCGTACCGATGGTCATTCTATCTTCCATCACCGCCAAGCCGCCCATGCCCCAGATCACAAACAACCCTACGATATTAATTACTATCGTTGATGCCGAGGCTTTCGCGTATTGCAAATTCAGATTCTTTATCGCATCCTCTGCGTCATTCATAACGGCGTACCCCTGTTTCAATCGCGTCTTTGCAACGGCGTACGCTTGAATGGCTTTCACCATCGTCAGATCTTCCTGGAGTCGCTCCATCTGATCTTCTTGCTTTTCTTGGACAATCTTGCTTAAGGAGGACAACTTCTTCCTGAACATCGCGTAGAGAACATACAAGAGCGGTAAAACCAAGGCCGCGGCCGCCACCATTCTCCAATCGATCGTAAACATAATGACGAGAATAAAGACGCCTACAAGAACATTCTGCAAGAATGAGATAAACTTATCCAAAAGAAGGTTTTGGACTGCATCCACATCCGATGTTATTCTTGAAAGTAACCTGCCTTTATGATTATCGCCATAAAAGCTCTGAGGCAGTTTTAAGAAATGACTGTACAAATCCATTCGTAATTTCAAAAACATACTCTTGCGAAGCCGGAGCTGTAAAGACGTTCGAGACAGGTATAAGAGTTCTTGAACGATCATGGTGGTCCCGATTACGGCTAGCATGATAAATAATAAACGCAGATTTCCTTGCATCATTCCTTGATCAATCAACTCTCTGTAGAAGAACGGATTCATCGCAGTAATAAAGGTGGAAAGCAAGAGGTTGACAGATAAGGCTGTTCCTTGCTTGTAGTGGGGGCGCAGAAGAGTGAAAAATCGCCGAATAATGGGCATCGAGTTCCCTCTTTATCGTTATTGGATATGTGTACAATATAGCATCTTAATTAGGGTGAAAACAACGAACGGCCGATTCCGTTACGCCGCGAAGCCGGTTGTTCATTATTTGGTTAGTGGCATGCAGTATGCATAAAAAGCATCGGTTCACACCGGCTGAATTGCCTGTTTTCTGCTGGCATGGCGCGCAAACAGCTTTCTATATTCATTGAAAATTAACACTGTAAACAATATAATCTTACTTAGGACTTTAGACATGTTCACATGGAGAGGAAGGGGGAGGCGCATTGAATGATAAGATCAAGGTAATGTTGGCCACGGAAGGAACGTACCCGTTCCATCAAGGCGGCGTAAGCACTTGGTGCGACATTTTAATTCAGAAGTTGCGGTCCGTGGACTACGTCATTTTCAGTGTGCTGATGAACCCGTTCGTCACGCAGAAATTTAAATTGCCTGAACAAGACGCGCTTATTAAGATGCCGCTTTGGGGGACGGAGGAGCCGGCGGAGCATCTGGAAACGCCGTTTTCACACATATATAAGCTGAAGAAGAACACGCATCACGCCGACATTGCCAAAAGGTTCATTCCATTGTTTCGCGATCTCATCTTGGAGATTCTTGCACAAAATAAAAACCCGGTTCATTTCGCGGACATTTTGCTGCAAATGCATGAATACTTTAAATACTTCGAGTATAAAGTCACGTTTAAATCCGAACTGACATGGAACGTATTTAAGGAATTAATTCTGAAAGCGGCAGCGGACAAAGATAATCGGATCGTGGAACCGGATATTTATGGATTAAATCAGAGCTTGGGCTGGATCTACAGGTTTCTTAATATTCTAAACACCCCGCTGCCTGAAGCGCATGTCACCCATTCTTCGGCGGCCGCGTTTTGCGGGATTCCGTGCGTTCTATCCAAGCTGGCGAACAATACTCCTTACCTGTTGACCGAACATGGCGTGTATCTTCGGGAACAATATTTATCTTTGTCGCGCAATGGTTATTCGTCGTATTTGAGCACGTTTTTAATCCGTTTTGTGCTTTCGATCACGAGCATGAATTATGCGTTTGCCGATCAGGTGTCTCCCGTGTGCCAGTACAATATGCGCTGGGAAACGCGATTCGGGGTTCATCCTTCCAATGTCAAGGTGATATACAACGGTGTGGACGAAAAGGTGTTCGTCGAAGCTTCCGGGACGGCGCCCCGGACTTCTCCAACCGTTGTCATGGTCGCGCGGATCGATCCGATTAAGGACATTATGAGCTTCATGCGTGCCGCCGCCCTGGTCAAAGAAAATATACCGGAGGCGAAATTCGTCGTATACGGTTCCGTATCCGTGCCGGAATATTACGAACAATGCCTGGCGGTAAAGGAAGAGCTGCAGTTAGAGCATTCCTTTATTTTTGCCGGACATACGAGCAATACGTCCGCAGCGTACCAGAGCGGTGACGTCATTGCGCTCTCAAGCATTTCCGAAGCGTTTCCCTATTCCGTAGTCGAAGCGATGATGACGGGCAAGCCGGTGATCGCCACGGATGTCGGCGGAGTCAAGGAGGCGTTGTCGGACACAGGCATTCTCGTACAGCCGCGCAACGAACGGGACATGGCCGACGGCATTTTGAAGCTGTTGCGAAATAGACAGCTGGCCGATGAATTGGGTAGAGAAGGACGACAGCGCGCGTTGAGCCTTTTTACATTGGACCGAGTGCTGGATCTGCACCTGAAAAGCTATATTACATTAGCCGTCAGAGCCGAAGAGCGCCTTCCTGCAGCGGCGGCTAATAAGAGCGAACCCGCCTCATCCGTTCTGGCGGAGCAGAAGCTTTACATGGAGAGAGGATATGCGTTAATCATGGGCGGCTACGATCAGAAAGCCATTGTACAGTTCCAGAAAGCGCTCTGGCTGCAGCCGAATTCCGTGCACGCGCCTGTGTTGTTGACGGAAATCGCGCAGGCGTTTAATCGAATCGGCGAGTATGACCGCGCGTTCCAGGAGCTGTATAAATACGAGGCATATGTCACTGTGGTTACGAACGGCGCGATAGAACGAAGCGCGTAGACCGTTCTATCGAAAGAAGGAGCAGCGACTATGGCGAAAGTGAAGAAGAGAGCTTTATGGGGATATTCGCCCGAATCGGTAGAACAAGCGGTTGCCCGGTGCAAGGAGCTTCACGAGGCGAACTGCGCCGACCTGAGAAAGGACATGGAGCGACTTGAACGGGAATGTTCAGAGCTTACGGCGAAGATCGCACGGCTCCGCGCAGAGAGTGAATCGCCTGAGCCAGACGAGGATATGGCGCGGCAGCTTCTTGACGAACATTATGCGGCAACCGCAAACGTGATCGAGTCTCAGACTGCGTATCGAGAGACGCTCGACAGACAGAAGGAGATCGAACGATGGGTGATCGAGCGGCAACAGTCACTCCTATCGAAAGTGAAAAACCAATTGATCGCAGTGTCGGAGCATAATGAGAAGGAAGACCGGTAGGAGAGGAGGTTGGGGCATTGAACGAATGGAAGAAGCTGCTGAAACGAAGGCTGTTCGGATTCCACCCGGCGAAGACGTCAGACTTCATCCGAAAGCTGCTGCTGTTTCAAGAGATGGAAACCGCCGAGCTGCGAGAGAAAGTTTCCGCGTGGGAGAAAGAGTACGAGTGGCTGCGGCGGGAAGCTTCGAGACTTGAGGGAGAACTTGAAGCAAGACGGAAGAGGGAAGAACGTGCCCAAGCTGCCGTTTCCCGGTTGGATGAGAGCAAGAAAGCGGTTCGAATGCTTGGCGAATATGAAGCGAACGCGTTCCGTGAACAAGCCGAGAAGAAAGCGGCGGAGCACCGAAGCAGCATCGAACGGATCGAGGAACAAAGTCGAACGTACGAGGAAACGTTCCAACTGTTGTTGGGGGAAGTCTCCGACTTGATCCGCAAGGTGGAGTCGCTGCATACGGCCGTTCCGTTGAAGGGGTTCGCTTCGGAGGCGGGAATGTCGTTCGCGGAGGCGGCGGCTTCCAAGGTACAGCTCGAAAGCAAGGCCGGTGCGGAAGAAGCGGAGCCGAACCCATCGATGCCAGCCCTGTTCGAGCTGCAGGAAGAGGAACTTGCGGCACTCCATAACCGTGCCAAGGTAATTCAATTCAAGCTAAGAAACATCGCGGAGCGGCAAACGCAAGAAGAAGCGATTTCGCATGAACAAGAACGAGGACAAGAGCAAGCTCTCGAACAAGTTCAAGATTCTAAGCGAGAGCAGGAAAGGACGAAGGAAGCGGAGGGAGAACTGGAGCAAGAGCGAGAACTGGCTGCCGCTTCCTCTTGGGGAACTGGAGCCTCGGGCGCGCCGTTGCGGTTGAACGTTAGAAAGCCGGAGACGCAGCGTGCTGCGAAGCGTTCCCCATCCACCTCTTCCTTCTGGGGTGACATAGATGATTATCTGAATACCGGGAGCGAGGAAGCGCCTTTCGGAGATCAGGCTGACGCATTTGAAGAGGGGACGGGGTCCGAATTTTTCGACACGTCGTCACATCGCAGCGACGAAACCCGGAAGCCGGCCACTGCAAGCCCGGCGGAGATGGAGCCAGTCGTCGAACGGCCGCCGGCCGCCTCCGTTAAAAACTCAAGCCCCATAGAGAGTCCTGCGCTAACAACGGAAATTGTTGCGATTCGCAACCGTTATATCGTCGGGAAATTGGCGGGGGAGGCTTTGTATGGTCAGGACGGTCGAATGATTATCGGCAAAAATCAGAAAATTACGTCTCAGGTTGTCCAGGAGGCCGACAAGGAAGGAAAGCTGCCCGACCTCATCATTCATATGATCGTTCCCGCGATGAGCGAAGGTGACAACGAGTGAGCCTTGTCTTGCAGGAACGCAGGGTGTTGTATGAGCAGATTGTAAATGACATTCAAAAACGCAATATGTTTCCGGAAGATCGATACGAAATCGCGGCCCTGTTGGAATCGATGGGGTGGAACGACAGCAGGGTGAGCGAGCAGTTCGGCATGCAGGATGTGTTTGAATTAGCGGATTTCATCTGGGAACAAATCCAGCAAAGAGTTGCCTTTACGCCGTTTGAACCGCCTCCGAAACGGAATCTGGTCTACCTCGTCTTCGAGTTGACCAAGAGTTTTCTCCGCGGAGTCATCTTCGCTTTGCCGATGGCGATATCCGTCCTTTCGATGTTAACCTTGAAGTTCTCCCTTTGGTCTTACGAGTACCTCAGCGTGGAATTGGCCACTTCTATCGCCATCGGGACGATTCTCAGCTTCATTGTCGTTGGAGGGTACACGCAAGCGATCGCCAGAAGAGGATTCTTCTACTTGTTCCAAGGCTATTACAATATGGGCCGGAGGGTCACGTTCAAATTTATTCGGCTTGGCTATCTTACTTGCTTGTGCTCGAGCGTCCTCATTTATGGCTTGAATTTGGCTTTTAATATTTTTCCTGCCGATATGTTTATTTATATCGTGCTCTACTTTTTCTTCCTCACTTCCATTTGGCTGTCTGTTACGGTGATGTATATTTTGCGACGAGAATTAACGTTCACCGGGCTGATCATTTTGGGTATCATTATCGTTTATTTGCTTATGAGCTTTACGCCGCTGGATATTATCTTTTCGCAGCTCATCTCGATCTTTTTCGTTTCCGTTATCGGTATGCTTTTGGTGCTTTATTACTTTAGGCAAGCTGAACGCAAAGAGGAGAAGGGCATTACGCCGCAGTTGCCGCGCATGTCGATCACGATTTACAGCGTAATGCCCTATTTTCTATACGGCTTCCTTTACTTTTTTTTTCTGTTTATCGACCGCATTAATGCGTGGTCAGCCAACGAAGCGTATATGCCCTATTTCATTTGGTTCCGGGGGGAGTACGAGCTCGGTCTCGATTTCGCCCTGCTTGTTCTTATGATTCCGCTTGGAGTCAGCGAAGTCATCGTGCACAAACTGATGCTGGATTTAGAGGATAGCCAGAAGAGGTTCTGGGGATCGGAAACCGATGAGATGAATCGCTATTTCAAGAAAGTTTACTATAAAATGCTAGGAATTATCGTCGTCGCTTCCATCGCCAGCGGCGCCTTGATCTGGAAAGGGATTTTCCTCGCCAATGCGTGGTATTCGGATTATTCCGGGAAGCTGCTGATTCGCGAGGATACGATTACCGAGTTCGTATTTATCGTTTCCTTAGCGTCTTACGTCATCCTGTCGATTGCTTTGATGAATGCGGTCATCTTGTTTTCGCTATCGCAAGCCGGGCTCGTGAACCGGTCGATCATTCCGGCCGTGGGATTAAATCTGATTGCGGGTTTTCTTTTAAGCCGTTGGTTCGAGTATCACTATGCGGTATTCGGTCTCTTGGCCGGCTCTATCGTGTTTGCCATTCTGACCTTGCGTCATATGTTGCGGGTTCTCGGGAAGCTGGATTATTACTTGTATGCGGCGAATTAGGGGGGGGAAGGGATGTATTCAAGCGTAACGAACCAGTTGTACCAGATAGGCCACTACCTGTTTGCCTTCTGGTTGCTGCTGATCCTCGTTCCGAGGCTGATCTTTCCCTCCGTATACTCCGATCGTTCTGAGCAAATCGTGTCCAATATGATGCGGATAACCGCCTTGTACATCGTTCTTGGTTACGTGCTTGTCGTCACGAAGCTCTTTGAGGTATTGGCCATTATCGGAATATTGGCATTTCTTATTGTATGGGCGTATGTTGCGCCTAAGAAGACCGAGGGTGCAGACGCCTTTACGGTGATCGGCGCCAGATTTTACGATCTGATCGAAGCCGCCTTTCGTCTGAAGCTCGGATGGAAATATTTTCAAGGTCGGAAGGTGTTTACAGATAAACGATTGTTTGTTAGAAAAGGGTCCGCTTCCGGGGTGGTTTCAGCCTGTCTGTTGATCGCCGTCATGGCGATGAGCGGCTATATCCGATGGTACGATGCTTGGAAAAATGCGGCACCTTCGATGTCCGACGGTGCCGTTATCTTGGCCTGGATGAAATACATAATCCGCCGCGAACTCTTTTATGATGGCATTTACCCGCAAGGGCAAATGATCATGATGGCCTATTTGCAAAAGTTCGCCCAGATCGATCCGTTGTATGTGCTCAAATACACGGGCGGATTGAGTACTTGGCTGATTGGACTCGGCTTGTATTTTACCGTATCTCGATTCACAAGCGGCCGACTGGCGGCCATTGCCGCAGCAGGAGCTTACGGATTGGCGGGAACGGCGCTGCACGGCAGCGATTGGGTGCGGCAAGCGGCGACCCTTCCGCAGGAATTCGCTTTGTTATTCCTGTTGCCGACGCTGTACTTCTTCTTCCGCTATTTCGAGAAGGGGCAACGGCGTGATCTCTGGACCGCCGCCGCAGGCTGCGCCGTGACGGGATTGTCCCACTTCATTGCGTTCGCGTATGCCGGTTTGGGCCTCGGCATCCTTATGATCATCGCCTTGTTTCAAGGAAAGGAAGGAAGAAGACGGTTTTGGACCGGAGCGGTTACCGGCATCGGCTGTGTCGTCGTTGTCTTTATTCCGATTGGATACGGTAGAATGCTCAGCGGCGGGCTGCACTCTTCTTCGGCGAATTTCCTTGCGGCTCGAGCGGTGTTCACCCCGCCGCCGTTGAACGTTTGGGATTACGTAGGTCTTTTCTGTTTATTCATTGTCGCGCTTGCCGGTTGTATCGCCCCCAGGGGCAAACGAATGGTTAACGTTTTCGTTTTCTTGTTCGGCTCCGCTAGTTTTCTCATCTATGCTTATGGCGGTACACTTACACAGAACGTTGTGATGCAAACCCGCAGCGAGAGCGCTTGGACGATTGCAACCAGTCTGGCGTTAGGGATGGCCTGGTACGCGATCGCGAACGCTTTGCTTCGCATGAAGGGGAATGCGAGGATCTGGACGGAAAGTATGTTGTGTGTCGGGTTTATTGTCTTCTTGGCCTTTCAAATAAGGCTGAAGCCGATTATCCCTTACAAGATGATGTGGAACAGCTCGGCGGAACAATATTTGGAGATGTCCAAGGAGAATTATCGGAATACGTGGATTGTTTTTTCACAAAGTGAAGGGTATTCGTTAGCGCTTGGCAACGGGAATCATCAGTATATTTCGACAATGATGAAAGATTACGATCCGAGGGCATTTCCGCTGACCCGAAGGGACGAAACGAAGCCGGACGTGAACGTGTCGTATCACATCTATATCGTAGAAGAAAAACAAGTGTATCGGCAAGACCCGAATTCGGACCTCTACTCGTTATTGGAGCCGGAATACGAACGCAGGGAATCGGAGTACCGGGAGCTGCGCAAATGGTTAGCGGATTATCAAGATTTCAATAAAGATTTGAAAATTTTCTATGAGGATCCCTACATAAAAGTGTATTACATCTATCGAGGGGCAGCTGAGGAGAGTCAGGCAGAAGTGGTATGGGGCAGGCCGATCTTAAGCGATCTGCTGAAGGAAATCACCAAATGACGAAGGATACACTATTTCCGGCTGGAGGAACGTTAACCATGGACTCGAAATCGGTCCTCATCATTATTCCCGCTTATAACGAAGAGCATAATATTTCCCGTGTGTTAACGGAGCTGCTTGCACTTTCGATAGATGCCGACATTCTCGTCGTGAACGACGGCTCGTCCGATCGAACGAAGGCGGTTGCCTCGGCTTTTCCAGTCCTGATAATCTCCCACCCATGTAATCTTGGATATGGAGCCTCGCTGCAAACCGGGTTCCAATTTGCCGAGCGCAGAGGTTATGATTATTGCCTGCAGTTCGATGCGGACGGGCAGCACAATGCTGACGAACTGCCTGGAATGATTGCCGCCGTGCGTCAAGACGACGCGGATATCGTGATCGGTTCGAGATTTCTGGAAGGCAAGGAGAACATGAAGATGGGGGTGATGAAGACCGCCGCGATCTCCTTCTTCCGAAGCTTGATTTATCGAACGACGAAGGCGCAAATTTCCGATCCCACCTCCGGTTTCAAAGGGATGAACCGTGCCGTATTTACGCATTATGCCAAGCAGAATGAATTTCCCGCGGACTTTCCGGATGCGGATATTCTGATTCGGATGCTCCTTCGGCGGTTTCGTATTAAGGAAATTCAGGCAACCATGCGTCCACGCGACCAAGGCGTCAGCATGCACAGCGGGTTGAAGCCGATTATGTATATGATGAAGATTATGCTCAGCGTGTTCCTTATTCTTATAAACGACCGGTTAACGAGAAGGGGGCAGACTCCATGAGTGTAATGGCGAAAATATTTGTATTTCTTTGCGGTCTTGTCTTTACTTATATCGTGCTCTTTCTGCTATTGAAGCGCAGAATAAACGAAAAGAATTCGATCGTCTGGTTTATATGTGTTGTCTCCATATTAATCGTATCGGCCAATCCCGGTCTATTGGATTGGGCCGCGGCGCGATTAGGAATCACGTATCCGCCTTCGTTGTTGTTCTTATTTTCGAATTTGGTGCTGCTCCTGCTCGTGCTGCATCAATCCACGCAAATTTCGGTATTAAATGATAAACTTAAGCAATTGGCGCAGCATATTTCCCTCTCGGAACAGGAGTCCAAGGATCATAACGATCAAGCCCCAATGGCTTAGATGTAGGAGTGAGCAAGGTGTCGATAGATTCCCTTCCGATTGCCCTTCTGCTCGCCTTGGCATCGGTTATTATGTTGTGCGGAGGGTTGGCGGCAAGTCATTCGATACGGATGCTGACGGAACGGTGGAACGACGCTCGGCGCGTAATGACGCAGCTTAAACCGTCGTCCGGTCTGGAGAACAACTTGAATTTGCTGTTAGAGTGGGTAGCACGGACCATTGACGTCCCTCAGTATGCTTTCTATATACTGGATGACAATAAACAAAAATATACTCTTAAAGCCATAAGACATCAAAAACCGCACATTGGCAAAGCGGCTCCTTCTTACAGCGGTTTAACGCCGTACAGCAGTCAACTGTTCCTGCCGCCAACCTCTTTATCGATGGATCGAGGAACGGCGAACCGTTTCGCTTGGGTTGAGGAAGAAGGCGTTCTTCTGTTGCAATTCGTGGTCGCAGACGGGTTCGGGATCGTCATTGCGGGTCCGATTCAACAGCGGCCGCGACGGATTGAGAAGAGGATCGCGCAGACCGCTGAACTGCTATCGCCGCTTGCGGAGTGGGTTTTCCAGGCCGAACGGCAGGCGCTGAAGGAGAATGCGGCCAATTTAACGAGTGCGGCATGGAAACAGTTGAGCCGCTTGGTGTCCGACCCCGAAGTTGTCGTGCAGATGGCGTTTCGCCTTGCGGCGAAGGCTCTCGATTTGGAGGAGGAGTCCGATTGGAACGTGGAACCGTCAGTCCCGGTCGCGGAGGGAGACTCCGCGGTAGTGATGGTTGCGGAAGAGGAGTCGGGCAAGCTTCGATTCATCTGTCGATATCGGACGCCGGGCCGGTCTGCGACACGAGTATTCCGGACAACCCGCATCCGGCATCGGATGAGTGTCCGGCACATCTCCGCTTCCCTCCTGGTGTCGTGTCAAGCGGCGGAGGAATATTATCGAGCTGCTTCGCGAACGAAGCTTTCCTATACGGGTAAGGTAGAAGCTTTAAAGCGATTATCAACCGTGATAGACAATGCGAATCCATGGACGGTCGGTTATTCGGAGCAAATGAGCCGTTATGCGTCTATCCTTGCTAAGGAGCTTGGCTTATCGGGCGAGCAAATTCAGGATATCGCGCTTGCCGCCTATCTGAGCAACATCGGGGCGCTCGGTCTTTCGGAAGACCTGCTGACGAAAGAAGGGAGGTATTCGGAAGACGATTTCGAACGAATGAAGCATCATGCGGATTTCGGCGCTTTGCTGGTGGAGATGACGCTCGGCAATAGAAGCGTGGCTGAATCGATCCGACATCATCATGAACGAATGGATGGACAAGGGTACCCGGGACGACTTCAAGGGGGACAAATCCCTATGGGGGCGCAGATCATTGCCGTCGTTCAAACCTACCTGGCGGCCATCAACGGCAGACCAAATCGAGAGCCGCTTCCCTTTGACGACGTCATCGCCAGGTTGCAGGCGGCTTCCGGCCCTCATCTCAATCAAGCGGCCGTAGAGGCATTCGTTGCCTGGTTTCATAGGAAACGGAGCGACGCCGGTTCCGGCTTCAAACCCTTGGGGGCATGTTGGGAGATGTGCTGCACGCCTTCCGCTTTGTGTGAAACCTGTCCGGTCTTCGGCGAAAGGCTCAAACCTTGCTGGGAGTTCGAGAGCAATCATTGTTTATCACATGGGAAGTCATGTAAGACCTGCTTTATTTATACGGAAGCGGAAGGACGGTCGATGAGGGAAGGAAAAATAAAGCGGGGGACAGAGGGGGGCACGGAATGATATCGAATTTGCTCAAGTGGTTGCGCGTCGGTCCGAATCAAGCGGAGTCGGGAATCGATCGATACATGATTTATTACGGAGCCGTAGATCATAGCATCGTGCAAAATCTCAAGAAGTACGATCTTGTTATCGTGGAGCCGCAGCATTGGACGACGGAACGGGTTCGTCAGTTGCAAGCGGCGGGGACCAGGGTGGTTGGATACGTGTCCGTGATGGAATGGCCGACGTGGAATGTCGAGCGGGGGAAAGGGCTGCGCTCTGCGGATTATTTGCTCCGTGACGGGCAGCGCGTTTATTTTTCAGAATGGGACTCATATTTAATGGATGTTCGCGAACCCCATTATCGGCAGTTGCTGGTGGATGAAATCGAGGGGCAGATCGCTAATAAAGGTATGGACGGATTGTTCCTTGATACGGTTGGCGATATCGAAGATCATATCCAACACACCCTGCTTCGCAACGAGATGATTCACGGATACCTTGCCTTGCTTGCCGACATCAGGAGCCGGTACCCGCGGCTGTGGCTGCTGCAAAATCGCGGCTTCCATTTCATCTCGCTGGCCGCTCGATATCTGGATGGCTTTCTCTGGGAGGACTGGCAGGACAGCAAAGTCTCCGAAGCCTGGGTACGTCAACAGATTCAGGCGTTGCAGCCTCTTAAGAAGGCCGGTCTGCTGCTCTTCGCGGTAAGCTGCGGTCCGGGAGCGTCGAAGGAAGGCAAGGCTGCCAGACGTCACGGCTTTGTTCATCTTTCTCGAGACAGCGACTATTCGGTTTGGTCCGAACCCTAAGGACAGAATGGAGGTGAACGAAATCCCGATGGCAGCATGGACGATAACTGGAAGCGGGTTTGAAATCTCGTCACTCTTGGCACTATATATCGCAGGGGGAATCCTCCTTCTCTGCGCCCTCCTGTCTATCTATGTTCTTAAAATCAGAGCGGATATGAAGAGGTTGTCGGATGTTCATAAATGGTTGGACAACATTCGTTCCCAACCGAACTTCGACCAGAAGATGACGGTTGTGCTTGAGGCAGTCAGCGTTCAGTTCGACGCGCTTTCCTATGCGCTATATCTATATGATGAACGATTCGATAAACTCATGCTTCGGGCTTCCCGGTTCCGGTCGGGACACGGTTCGGGAGCAACGGCTTCGAACGCGTTCATGTCGTCATCCGGCGATGTTTACAAGCCGGCCATGACCGCAATGAAGGAGTTCCTGACGACCAACACCGAGATCGTAAAGGAAGGGGAAGTTCCTTTACTTGTCTTGCCGATCAACGGGAAAGCGATCATAAGAATAGGCCCTGTCCCTCGCGTCTCGAGACGCGACAAGCGTAAGCTGAACCGCTGGATGGATTTCGTGAAACCGATGGTGGACGAAGTCATCGAAGCGGAGCGGGTGAAGGAACAATCCCAGATCGCATTGGCATCGAAGAACGCTATCGTGAACATCAGCAAGATCGCATTGGAAGAGGATCAAGCGCTCGAACAAATCTTGCCGTTCTGTTTAAACACCTTGAAGGTTTCCGGAGGATGTCTCGTGCAGGCCGACCGTACGGGAAGCCGCGTCAAGGTCGCAGCCGGCGTAAAGTCGGATATAGCGAAGCGATTCGCTGAGGATGCGGAGACGCTTGACGCGTACCGTACGTTGTCCAGCAAGGAGAACATTCACTACGTGCAAGGGCCGTTGCCTTCCTACTTCGCGGAAGAAGGGATGCAGCATGTTCTGCTCGTCTCCGTCGGCAGCCATTACTATGCGTTCTGGTGCAAAAACATTCAGGAGCGGCGTTGGATGAACCTCTTTTTACAAACCTTGATCGAAAACTACCGCCAATTCTCAAGGGCGCAAACGGCCTACCTGCGCGGTTCTGGAGCATATGTTCCGCTGCTGCAAGCGTTGGCGAGGCTGTTGGACGACCTGAGCCCGAATACGATTGGATATTCCGAGCTGATGAGCCGTTACAGCATTATCATTGCGAAACAGCTCGGTTTGAAGAACGACGAGATCCGGGACGTTGCCATTGCCGCTTACTTAAGCCATATCGGTACGATCGCTCTCTCGAGCGCTTTGTTCCAGAAGGAGGGCCAATATACGGAGGCGGAATTCGAATTAATGAAGCTGCACGCCGAGGTCAGCGCGTTAATCGTCTCCTTCGCGACCGGCAATGAGAGAGCCGCTTCTTATATTCGGCATCACCATGAACGTATGGACGGTCACGGATATCCTGCGGGACTCAAGGGTGCTGAAATTCCGGTAGGGTCCAGAATTATCGCGGTGGTTCAGACGTTCCTGGCGAAGGTGAACGGTCGGAATTACCGGGAGCCGCTTTCCTTCAACCAGACACTTCAGATGCTGCGGTCGTCCAGCGGACAGCAGATGGATTCGGAGATCGTGGAAGCATTCTTGGACTGGTATGCCGATAAGCGAAGCGGCCGGATCGACTCCGTCCGATCCCTCGGGGCGTGCAGCGATATGTGCTGCGTCCCCGAGAGTATCTGCCGTTCTTGTCCGGCCTTCGGGAGAACCGATGCGAATTGTTGGGAGACGGAAGGGGTACTTTGCACCGCTCACGGCAAAACGTGTGACAGCTGCTTCGTCAAGACGGAATTTGTTTCAAGAAAGAGTTTATCGGTGAAAGGCACGGTCTCATAGGTTTAAACAACTGGCTAGAGTCACATTATACGACAGTGGGGAAGGAGGGTGTGATCCATCTTATGAAGGTCGTTTACCTGGTTTTAGTCTCCTCTTTGTTGGGTACGCTCGGCAACATGCTTTGGAAGATGCAATTTTCTAGGCAACCGCTGGATTTATCCTCCATCCCCTCCATCGTCAGCACGTTTCTGTCTTGGAAGGTGCTGATTGGGGGTATTTTTTACTTTTGCTCGATGATTATGTTCTTTTACTTGCTTTCCAACTTCAGGATGTCCGTCATTATTCCTCTTCAATCCATTACGTACATTTTAAATTTATTCGTCGCTTTTGCCCTGTTTAAAGAAAAGATCTCGGTGGGCCAAATGCTCGGCACTATTATCATTATGGCAGGAATCATTGTACTTTTGCGCGCTAACGATGCTGCCGTCGAGACGGGATGAGGGCTGCTCTTTGGTCCGTCTCACCGATAGCCCGGCGTCTGCGTTTCCGTGTGCTCCGGCAGCATGCCGATCAAGCCGGCTCCAAGCGCCTGCATCGCCGTTTTCACCAGAATCTGGCCAACGATGGCGCTGCCGACCGCCTCCCACGGCAGAAAGCCCGCGCCGAGCGGCGACAAGCCGATCAGGACGAAAAGCACGCTGTCGACGACACCGCCGACCAGCCCGCTGTACAGCACCCGGAGGGAGATCGGCAGCCGCAGCCTGGAATAGATCTCCGTATCGGTCGTTTCGGAGACCGCGAACGTCGCGGCCGAGGCGAATACGATCCACAGCGTGTCGCCCAGCAGGAAAGACGTCGTTGCGGATATCAGCATCGCCGCCGCGATCGTGGCGTAAGTCAGCTTCCGGCCGACCGCATTCTGGACAAAGTCGCGGAGCACGAAGGTCGCGCCGATCAGGAACGTGCCGACCGGGACGATGAACGCGCCGAAGCGCAGCGGATCGAGCGACGCGGTCAAGATGTTGGCCGCCGCGATAACCGCTACATAAAGCATAACCCATAGTTTGTTCATGTTAAGCGCCTCCTCAGCGGTTATCCACTTTTTCCGGATAGAGATCATGGTTCATCAGGCGGTGCTCGGCCATCGCTTCGTATTTCGTGCCCGGCTTGCCGTAGTTGCAATACGGATCGATGGAAATGCCGCCGCGCGGCGTGAATTTGCCCCATACCTCGATATACAGCGGGTCCATCAGGCCGATCAGGTCGTTCATGATAATGTTGACGCAATCCTCGTGGAAATCGCCGTGGTTGCGGAAGCTGAACAGATACAGCTTGAGCGATTTGCTCTCCACCATGCGAACGTCCGGGATATAGGAAATATAAATCGTCGCGAAATCCGGCTGTCCGGTCATCGGGCAAAGGCTGGTGAACTCGGGACAATTGAACTTCACGAAATAAGGGCGGCCCCGGTGCTTGTTCTCGAACGATTCCAGCAGCTTCGGATCGTACGTGAATACATAGGAGGCGCCTTGATTGCCGAGCAGCGTAATATCCTTCAGTTCTTCGGCGTTTCTACCTGCAGTCATAAAAAAAATCTCCTCTCTTTTCCGCCGACGCTCCCGCCGGGTCTGAAAAGAAGAACGAGATTTCGTGAAACCGTCTCAAAAACCTAAGCAAAAACAAACGATGCCGTCGGCAGCGTCTGGTCTTAGTTTTTTATAGAGGGAGTTCGCGAACCTCTCCTGCCGCCTGAACCGGCCGCAGATTTTCTTCTTCGGTTATCGTAGTTACTATAGCACAGCCGCCGCAACGTTGCACGCGAAAGTTTTCGGCAATGGTGGAAAGCTGATATAATGGGCACAGAATAAGATTGGACATCGCATAAATGATAATGAACCGGCTTAAGCTGACGGGAGACAACGCAGGATGAACAATAAGGAATGGAACGGCTCGGAAGAGCGTTACGCCGCGGAGCGGGCGGCATTGCTGGAGCGGCTGGAGGCTGATCCGGACCTTGTCTTCGAGCAGAGGATCGCCGTCGAGGTGGAGCCCGCGCACGCGGATTTCTGGCTGACTTTCGCCGCCGAATGGGGCGGAGCGCTGCATATGCTCGACGAGACGAACGCCAAACGGTTCGAGCTCGGCACGATCGATGAATCGCAATACGAATACGCGCGGCGGTCGTACCGGCTGGGACAGATCGTATTAAGCGAGCTGTATGACAGGCTGAAGGCATCGTCTGAACACGGCGGGGGCGCACAGTCGTTCCGGCTGCCGTTCGGCATGCTGGACTGCTACTTCGTGCCCGCCTATTTGCATGATTTCGGCCAAGCGCGTCCGGACCTCAAGCCCCTGTGCAAAGCCTACATCGAGAAAGTCAGGCAGGCGTTCACCGATGACGGAGGCGCCCCGCTTGAAGAAACCGTGCGCCTGTTGGACGAGACGGTCGGCACGTACATCAGGGAGTTGCGCCGGTTCGCTTCCCGGGGCCGGCAGTAGTTTATTGAACGACAACATCCTATAACCTGCGCGAAGTTAGGGAGGACGGTTATGTCGATCTACGATATCGAGGTGACCGCCATCGGCGGCAGCAAGCATCTGCTTGCGGAATACAAGGGAAAAGTGCTGCTCATCGTCAATACCGCCAGCCAATGCGGCTTCACACCGCAGTACACCGGGCTGCAGCGGCTGTATGAGCGGAATCGGCAGGCCGGCCTGACCGTTCTCGGTTTTCCGTGCAACCAGTTCAATAATCAGGACCCGGGAACCGAGGAGGAGATCGCCGCATTCTGCGAGCTTAACCACGGGGTTGCGTTTCCCATGTTCGCCAAAATCGACGTCAACGGGCCGGACCGGCATCCGCTGTATCGGCACCTGACACGCGAAGCCCCAGGCTTGTTCGGCTCGAAGACGATCAAATGGAATTTCACGAAGTTTCTCGTTGACCGTGACGGAAGCGTGCTCAAGCGGTTCGCACCCGCCAGAACGCCCGAGCAGATCGAAAAGCATATCCGAAAGCTGCTTCAGCAGCCGGCCGTCGGTTCGTGACCGCATATAACGGGAACAGGGAAAAGCTTTTCCCGAGTGGTATAGGTTTTCAAAAATAGTCGACACAAATCTCCGGTTTGATGAAATCATGGCTTAATACGGGAGGCATGCCGAACGATGACGGAACAATACCGGGTGGAGCGGGACACGATGGGCGAGGTGCGTGTGCCGGCGGACAGGCTGTGGGGCGCGCAGACGCAGCGAAGCCTCGACAATTTCAGGATCGGCGGGCAGCGGATGCCGGTTGAGGTCATTCACGCCCTCGCCCTCCTCAAGAAAGCGGCCGCGGAAACGAATGCCTCGCTGGGGAAGCTGTCGCAGACGAAGGCGGCGGCGATCGCGGCAGCCGCGGACGAGATCGTCACTGGCCGGCTCGACGGCGAATTTCCGCTTGTGGTCTGGCAGACGGGCAGCGGCACGCAGACCAATATGAACGTCAACGAGGTGATCGCGCACGTCGCCAACCGGCAGCTCGGGGACAAGGGCGCCAATGAGCGCGTTCATCCGAACGACGACGTCAACCGTTCGCAAAGCTCGAACGACGTGTTCCCGTCCGCGATGCATGTGGCGGCGGCGATCGCGGTGCACGACAAGCTGCTGCCGGCTCTGGAAAAGCTCGCCGCCACGCTTGCCGCCAAGGCGCAGGCGTTCGCCGGCATCGTCAAAATCGGCCGCACCCATCTGCAGGATGCGACGCCGCTGACGCTCGGCCAGGAAATCGGCGGCTGGCAGGCGATGCTGGAGACGAGCGGCGCGATGGTGCGCGAGTCGGCCGGCCGTCTCGCGGAGCTGGCGATCGGCGGCACGGCCGTCGGAACCGGGCTGAACGCGCCGGCCGAATTCGGGCCCCGTGCGGCGGCGGCGGTATCCGCCTACACGGGCAAGCGGTTCGTGTCGGCACCGAACAAGTTTCAGGCGCTGACCAGCCACGACGCGCTCGTCTATGCGCACGGCGCGCTGAAGGCGCTCGCGGCCGACCTGATGAAGCTTGCCAACGACATCCGCTGGCTGGCCAGCGGCCCGCGCAGCGGTATCGGCGAGCTGACCATTCCCGCCAATGAGCCGGGAAGCTCGATCATGCCGGGCAAGGTCAATCCGACGCAAAGCGAAGCGTTGACGATGGTCGTCTGCCAGGTGATGGGCAACGACGCGGCGATCGGCTTCGCGGCGAGCCAGGGCAATTTTGAATTGAACGTGTTCAAGCCGGTCATTATTTACAACTTTCTGCAATCCGTCAACCTGCTCGCGGACGCGATGCTGGCGTTCGAGCAAAAATGCGCCTTCGGCATCGAGCCGAACCTGCCCGTCATCGAAAGCCACCTGGAACGGTCGCTGATGCTGGTGACCGCGCTGAATCCGCACATCGGCTACGAGAATGCGGCCGCCATCGCCAAAAAGGCGCACGCGGAAGGGCTGACGCTGCGGGAAGCGGCGATGCAAAGCGGCCTGATCGACGGCGCGCGGTTCGATGAAATCGTCAAGCCGGAACGGATGACCGGGCCGGAAGGAGCACCCGCGAGTCCGTGAAATGGTTTTGCGTTCCGGGAACGATTCAAGTATGATGGAATGTGACGAATTCTAATGGATAGAGGAGAGTTACCTCGAATGAGCGCAAAAACCGGGCATTGCAAAATCGTAGACTGCACGATCCGCGACGGCGGACTCGTCAACAATTGGGATTTCAGCGTCGAGTTCGTTCAGCACTTGTACCGCACCCTGAACGAAGCCGGCGTAGATTATATGGAGATCGGGTACAAAAATTCGCCGAAGCTGCTCAAGGGCGCGGACGCCGCGGGACCATGGCGGTTTCTGGACGACGATTTCCTGCGCAAGGTGATCCCGCAGAAGGGCGGCACGAAGCTTTCCGCTCTGGTGGACATCGGCCGTGTGGATGAGAACGATATTTTGCCGCGCGAGGAAAGCCTGCTTGATCTGATCCGCGTCGCCTGCTACATCCAGGATGTGGACAAGGCGCTGAGGCTGGTCCGGCTGTTCCACGACCGCGGATACGAGACGACGCTGAACATTATGGCGCTCTCCAACGTCATGGAGCACCAGCTGCTCGAAGCCTTCGAAGAGATCGCCGAAAGCGTCGTCGACGTCGTCTATATCGTCGACTCTTACGGCAGCCTGCTGCCGAACGACATCGACCAGCTGGTCGAGAAGTTCCGGAAGCATCTTCCGAACAAACGGCTTGGCGTGCATATGCACAACAACATGCAGATGGGCTTCGCGAACACGCTGCTTGGAGCGCAAAAGGGCGTAGAGCTGCTCGACGCGTCGGTCTACGGCATGGGCCGCGCCGCCGGCAACTGCCCGACGGAGCTGCTTGTGGCCAACCTGAAGAACTCGAAATACGATCTCCGTCCGGTGCTCGACATGATCGAGAACTATATGATCCCGCTTCGCGAGAAGGAAGAGTGGGGCTATATCATCCCGTACATGATCACCGGCATGCTGGACGAGCATCCTCGCTCGGCGATGGCGCTGCGCAACACGCCGGACAAGGACAAGGCGGTCGATTTCTACGACAAGCTGACGACGCCGGAAGTGCTGCACGACAAATAAGAAGATTGGCGGAATGGAGATGCCGGGCGACATCTGCCCGGCTTGTTCCGGTTTAGTTAACGGTGATGATGAGTTTTGCAGGAAACAAATCGGTGCGTGTCCGGCTCAAATAACGATAAATCTTCCAGTTAGTGTATCCGAACGACATCATAGCGGGCTGTTTTCCCGTTGCTTTGCAGAGCCTTGTCTTGGGGAGCAGCGCGAGTGGAATCCGGCGCTGTTCGTGTTTTGCGGCGGCTCAATAGCCGGCCAGCACGCCGTCTCCGCGGATGGCGGCGGCGTTGTGCTGCACGTTCGGGTGCAAATAGCCGATGCCTTCGAAGCGCCGCCCCCCGGCGGTAACGGCCGCCAGCTCGATCCGGATGTCGTCGCTCGTCCAAAACCGGGTCAGCACGTCCGTCTGCGCAATGCCGTTCACGTCGATATACCAAAGCCGCGACCCCATCTCGGTGTTGACGGCCAGCCGGGCGGAGGAGAACGTCAGCCTGCAGCCCACCCCTTGCTGGGCGATATGCAATTCCGCCAATTCAAACACATCCACGCTTTCATTTCCCCCCTGCAAAAGTTATCCGGATTGTTACTCACGATTTTACTCACGGACTCCGCCAATTGCAACATTGCGCCTTTTTCCTGCGTCTGTAAGTCGAACCGAAAAAAAGGGGGGTTCTTCTTGTGCGGAATAAGGGAAATAGAAAACCGGGGCTTCGTGCGGCGCTGCTGTTCCTATTGGCTCTGATGCTGCTTGCCGCCTGTTCCGACGGCAGCGGCGGCAACGATGCCGCGTCGGATTCGGCCGGAGGCGGAAGCGAAAGCGAAACGGCCGACCGCGGCACAACAAACAGAGGCGACCGTGCGGCGCCCGAGGAAAGCGCGGAGCCAAGCGCGGGCGATGGGCCGGCGGAAGGCGGTGAGCGCGGGGGCGGCAAACGCCGGGTCGGAGAACAGCCCCAAGCGGCGCCCGGTCAGTTAACGGCGGGAGAATGGCGCGATACGGACAACTGGCGGCAATGGCAGAGCTTGCTGAACAGCCGCGAAGGCGACAGCTATCAACGGCAGTGGAGCTTTTACCGGTTCGATCGTCTGGTCGTGACGGCCACGGCTGCCGGGAAACCGCTGGTCGACGCGGCCGTCTCGGTGCGGGATGCGCAAGGACAGACCGTCTGGGAAGCCCGAACGGATGCGAGCGGCAAGGCCTACCTGTTTGCAGGGCTGTTCGGCGGGCGGCAAACGGATGGCCAAAGGAACGGGCAGTACGAAAACATGCCTGCCGACGATGCCGCCTCGACCGGACGCTCCGAACCCGTACCTGGCCGCGAACGCGGCAACGGCGGGTATTCGGTCGAGATCCGAAGCGGCAGCGACGTCAGACGGTTCAAGAATGTCCCGATTCCGCGCAGCGAGCCGCTCCGGGCGGTTTTTGACGGCCCGGCCCGGCTGCCGGCGGCGGTCGATCTGATGTTCGTCGTCGATACGACCGGCTCGATGCAGGACGAGATCGATTTTTTGCGGGAGGAGCTCAAGGACGTCATCGACCGGGCCCGCAACGGCGTGAACGAACGGCTGTCGATCGGCGTCAGCACGAATTTTTACCGTGACCGGTATGATGAGTATCTGGTGAAGCCGTATCCGTTCACAGAGAACGTCGATCAGGCGATCAAGCAGATCGCGGCGGAGCAAGCCGCCGGGGGAGGCGATTATCCCGAGGCGGTGGATGAAGCGCTGGATGACGCCCTTAACGGGCATGACTGGAGCGAGGAGGCAAGAGCGCGGCTGCTCTTCCTTGTGCTGGATGCGCCTCCGCACGATCAGCCTGAAATCGTTGAGCGCCTGCAGCGGCTGACTTCCGATGCGGCCGCGAAAGGCGTGCGCGTCATTCCGGTCGCTTCCAGCGGGGTTGATGTGCAGACCGAATACTTGATGCGGTTCCTGGCGTCGGCCACCGGCGGCACGTATGTGTTCCTCACCGACGACAGCGGCATCGGCAACGATCACCTCGAGCCGGCCGTCGGCGAATACGAGGTAAAGCCGTTGAACGATTTGCTCGTGGAGGTTATCCGGCGCTATACGGAGCCTGGAAGCGGCAGCGAATGAAGTAGGCGTCCTCCATGGTTGGCGTCTGCTCGGCAAAATCGGGCCGCGGCGGACGGACGGACACCATGCTCACCCGCAGGAGACCGTCTTCGGCCCGAACACGCAGCACCGCGGAAGCATCGATTGCCCGGTACTGCTCTTCCGAAAGCGTGCCTTCCCATACCGAAGCGGGAAGCCCGCCCAGCCATTCGGCGATATGGCCGTGAAACCGGACGCGCCCTTCGTCGAGCCATATCACACGGTTCGCCCATGCCTCCCACTCGTTCAGCTCATGCGTGGAGACGATGACGGTGCGGCTGCGCGCGTAATCGGCCAATTGGCGGATGAACAGCAGCCGCTCCAGGCTGTCGAGCGCGTTGAGCGGCTCATCGAGAAACAGGTAAGCGGGCTTCCCGATCCACGCTTGCGCAAGCGCGATCCGCTGCCGGATGCCTTGCGCGAGCGTTTTTATTTTCCGGCTCCGGTAAGGAACGAGGCGAAATTGCTCCAGCAGCGGCTCAACCGCCATTTGTTCGCCCACGGCGCCTTTCAACTGGGCCATATAGCGCAGCAGGCGGACGACCGTCATCTCCTCATACAAGCTTACGTCCGTAGGCACGTATCCGATCGAGGCGCGAATCGCGGACAGGCTGCGATCCATCGTCAACCCGCCGTAGCGGATTGCTCCCTCGTCCGGCGTCTCAGCCGTTGCCAGCAGATGAAGCAGCGAGGTTTTACCCGCTCCGTTGCGCCCGGCCAGCAGCGTAATGCCGCTGCCGATCGACAGCCGGGGCACATGCAGCCGAAACTTCCGGTCCTGCTTCCCGGAGGGAGACCAGGCAAGCTTATCGATTTCAAGCAAGACGAGTCCTCCTTCTATTTCAGCAGGCGGATGCCGAGACTGCGGCGGTAGGCCAGCGTCAGCAGCGCGATGCCGAGCGCCAGCGCCGCCGTATGGCCGGCAATCGTCAGCCTTTCGTCCGTCGGCGGACCGTCCGCGAGCGCCATGCCGGAGCCTTGCCACACAAGCCATACGAGCAGCGCTGCCGTCATTCCGGCCTTGATGCCTTTGTGCAGCATGACGAAAGCCATCATGCCGCCGGTCAGCAGCATCAGCGAAAACCATCGGATGAGAAAAGGCAGAAACGGAAAGCTCTCCATGGATACGGAAAGATAGACGGTGGCCGACACGCCCAGCAGCACATTCAGGCCGATCACGATCAGGAACCGGCATAGCAGCAGGAGCGCGGGCGGGTACGGAGTCACGCTCTCGATCGTCCGCATCCCTTTGTTCCAGGCGCGAAAACTGTACAGCAGCCCTGCGAGCAGCACGGCCGGCGTAAACAGGGTAAACAGGTCCGCGAGTCCGTCATAGGGCGGAGAATAGCTCGACAAAATAAGCGCCAGCATGACGAAGACGGCGGCGCTGGCCACCCAGTAGCCTTTGGGATAGGAGGCAAGCTGGGCGAGCATCATTCGCGGCAGCGACGGCCGATGTTGCAAACCGCTCCCGACGTCTCCCGCTTGTTCGGGGGCCTCATCTCCCCTTGCGCGAAGCTCATCGAACGCGGGCTGCAGCTTGCGGATAAGAGCAGCGGTATCCGCAGAGGCGACCGGCTTCACGAGCCAGCCGGACAGCGGCTCGCGCAGCTCGTCCTCCAGTCGTTTGCGATCGTCATCGGTTGGCATGTTCATGGCGGGTTCCTCCTTTCGGGCGATCCGCCGTCCGGTCGGACGGCTTTGGGCTGAGCAGCCTGGTTTTCAGCCGCGACAATCCTTTATACAAATGCGTTTTGACGGAGCCGAGAGGCAGATCGAGCACGCTTGCGATATCCTGCAGCTTCAGATCCTGATAAAACCGCAGCTTGATGATATCCCTCTGCACCTCGGGCAATTCGTCCATCGATTCCAGTATTTCCCTCCTGGTCTCCTGCCGCTCGGCCAGCTCGACGACCGAGGGCCGCTCATCCGCCCGGTCGGGCGGTTCGGCAATACGCCGGCTGTCGGCCTGATATTGCCCGCTTTTCCAATGGTCGCGGCATAGATTGAGGGCGACGCGGTAGAGCCATGCCTGCGCGTTGTCCGGTATTTTCCGCTCGTTCAGCTGCCGGATCAGTCGGAGGAACGTTTCCTGCACGAAATCCTCCGCTTTGACCGGGTCGCGAAGCTTGCGCTGCAAGTATCCCGACAAGGGACCGTGATAACGGTGGACGAACGCTTCGAAGCTCGCCTGGTCGCCGCGCGCCATCCCTTGCAGCAATTCGTCGTCAGTCATTGCCTTGCGCCTCCTCTCCGGCCTTCGGGCCGTATCGATTCCAGACTTCCAGCCAATCTTCGTATGAGATGACCGGGTAGCTGTAGAGCTGAGACTCGTCAGCCATGTACATTTCGCGGTACGGCTTCTGCTCGATGCGCAGCCCTTGGCGGTAGAAAAAGGCCAGTGTTTGTTTTGCCTGTTCCGTTCGGCCGCTCTCGAAGGCTTCGATGATCATGTTGTTTATTTTTTCCTGCATTTGGCCGACTTCCGGCGTTGTCGCGTGCGTCAGGCGGCTGTACCGCCATTGCCCGGCCGCACCGGCATTTTCCAGATCGTACAGACCGAGGATGGCTTCCCTGATCTCCTGCACGATGGAGCGTGGGCCTTCCGTATGCTCGGCAAACGAAGTGTCGTCCGGATCGCCGAACAGCAGCACCTGAAGCGTCGTCTTCAGCCGGTTGGCGTCCAAATTGGCGTACGTCGCCTGGGCGTACAGCATCGCGTCGCCCATCAGCCGCTCGGGCGCGTAGGATCGATTGGTGTTGATCGGCTCGTCCGGAAAATAATAGAGCTGGCGCAGCCGGTCGAGCGGTTGCCCCAGCCAGCTCTCATAATATTGTTTCCGGGCGCGCAGTTCGTATAAAAAAGCTTCGCTTTCCTTCCGGGCGCCGGCGGTCGTCACGACAGATACGGACTCGTCCGGAATGCCCGCCTCAATGAAGCGGCCGCCGAACAGGGTGAAGGCGGCGGCGTTCCGCTGCTTGAAGTGACGAACGCCGCTGCTGCCGTCATCCGGCGCCTCGGCAATCGTGGCGAAAAGCGGCATATCGCCGAAGCCGCGGACGCGCACATCGAAATCGGCCGTCAGTCCGACCGCGGCGTCCCTCCGTTCCAGCACTTCCCGGCCGCTGCGGAAAAACAGGCTGTCGCCTCCCGGCAGCGGATACCAGCCGATATGGGCCGGCAGATAGGCGCCGCCCTTACGGACAAAAGACGAGTACGTTTCCCTTGCGGCCGGGATGTTCAGCTTGCCTTCGTAACGGAAGCGCGCGGTTTGTTCGCCCTCCGAGTCCGCCAACACACCGAGGGGGACGGATAGCCGATCGCCGTTTCGGCTGTACGGGGCGCTTTTCCCATTGATCTCGAAGCCCGTGACCCGCAATGAGGGATGAAGCAAGAAGGTAAGCATTCCGGGCTCGCGCGCAGGCGCGTAGCCGTCGTCCATGACGGAAAGCGGCTTGCCCTGCTTGACCGGGAAAGCGATCGCCGCCTCGATGTCCAGGGTTTGGTCGTCCCTTTTCGTTACATCGAGCCGGACCGCGTTTACCCGAAAGGCGTACCGCTCGTTCGGAACCATCCACCGGGATTGATCGGGCGAAATGCTTGCTATCGCTTCGATGCGATCAAACCGGCTTGTCCACATCCGGACGTAAGGAATATAGGCGGCGCCTGCCAACAGGAGAGCCGCGAATACGGCGATGACGGCCCGTTTGCCGCTGCCCTCCGGCCGTTGCCGGCCGAGCGCGGCGTTGCACCAGGCGAGCAGGAAGACGGCGAACGACAGGACGAACGGGGCCAGCTTCGCCGCTTCCTCGCCGTTCAGCGCACCCGCCCAGCCTTCGTTGCGAAGCAGATCCGTGTTCAGCATCGGATTGAGGTAAAACGCTTTGAGCGGATACCAGCCGTAACGCTCGACCATGAACACCTGGATGAACACCGAGCGTCTCCGCCGGCAAGCCTGTCCGGGACAATGCCGCAATCGCGTCCATAAGCGAAAGCCCTTGGCGAAGGCTTACGGCGATAAAGGCGGCCGCTGTCGCGACCGGTATCAGACCGGAGTACAGCATTCCCGCCGCCGTTTTGGACAGCAGAAAAACCGGGTTGGAAACCGGCATCGCCTGCAGCCATTCGTAGGCCGGGTGCAGGATGTCCCTTCTCGCAAGCAAAACGCCCAGCAGCACGGGCAATCCGAGCGACAGCGTATGAAAGAAGCTTAAAAGCTTCAGCAGCTGCAGATAGAGATCTTGCGAACCTCCTTCCGGCAAGGCTGCAAGACTGAATGCCACGTATGCGAACGCGGCCAACGGAAGCAGCAACGGCCAGCGCATGCGGGCGAGCAGCTTCCATTCAAGCGCCGTTTGCAGCGAGAAGGCGCGGACGGCGTTCGGCCTCATCGCATGTTCACCTCCGTGCCGCCGGTCAGCAGCGCGATGTAGCCTTCCTCGGGCGCCGGGGCGGCCGGCATCGCATAGGGATGCGGCGGCTCTTCCGCCAATGCCCGGCACAGGATGCCGTCGCCCGTCGTGCGGGCGGACAGCAGCAGGGCGCCGGCGGTCCGGCGCGGCTCGTCCGGCGCGGCTTCCCACGTCCAGACGCGGCCTTCGCCGAAGCGGGCGAGACGTTCCATCGGACCGTGATACGCCAGGTTGCCGGATTTCAATACGGCCACGCTGATGCAGTTGGATTGAATGTCGCTTAAAATATGGGTGGACAGCAGCACCGTCCGCGTCATCGACAGCCCGGCCAGCAGGTTGCGAAGCTTGACGCGCTCCTCCGGATCGAGGCCGGCGCCGGGCTCGTCCGCGATGATGATGTCCGGCGAGCCGATGATCGCCTGCCCGATGCCGAGCCGGCGGATCATGCCGCTGGAGAAGGCGCGGGCCCGGCGGTCGGCGACGGCCGTCAGGCCGACGTCTTCGAGCGTCTGCTCGACGGCGCCGCTTACGGCCGCGCTGCCGGCAATGCCTTTCAGGCGGGCCGCGTGCGCCAGCCATTCCCGTGCGGTTAGCGTCGGGTACGGGTGGATCGTCTGCGGCACGTAGCCGATTTTTTTTCTCGCCGCGCCGCCTTGCAGCACGTTGACGCCGAGCAGCTCGGCGCGCCCGGTGGACGGCCGGAGGAGGCCGGCGAGCAGGCGGATGAGCGTTGTTTTGCCCGCTCCGTTCGGCCCGAGCAGGCCGTGCATGCCCGGACCGAACGAGAGGTCGACGGGGCGGAGCGCCCAGCCGGTGCGGTATCGTTTGCCTAGCTGACAGGCGGATATCATGGTCGTCGCACTCCTTCCGTATTTCCAAGACGAGCGGCGGTGTCGAAAAGTTTGCGCTGCTTGCCAGGCGGACGGCGCCATTTTTTGGCGGTATCCGTGGATGATGGCTGGACAATCGGCGCCCGTTCGTGGAAACTGAGAGAAGAATCGTATCGCCGGAGCGCCGGTACAGCCGATACATCAGTAAATAGTATAACAGACCTGAGGCCGGGAGCGCTCCGGCCGTACTTGGCGGTAAGACGCATGTTGCGTGTTGGAGCTTGCGGATGAGCGGAAGAAGCGGCAGTAAGCCGCGTTTTGCGTGTTGGAGCGTGCGGGAGGAATGAATCAGGACGAGTAGAGAAGGGGAAACGGAATGTGCAATGGTCATCGGATAGAGCCGCTGGGCGACCGCGCGTTGACGGTGCTGCTTGGGGCCGGCGGGCCGACGCCTTATGAGGCAAATGAGGCGGTTGCGGCGGGACGGCTGCCGTGGGTTACCGATCTCGTGCCCGCCTATGATACGCTGACGGTCTGTTATGACCCGGTGGCGTTGTCGAGATGGTTGCGAAGCGGAGGGCTGCGCGGATTCCGGGAGCGGACAGGCGACGGCGTAGAGCCGCAGTTGTCATACACGGACAAGTTTGATGACACGGTGCCGTACAGCGTCGCGGCGGAAGCAGTCGGCGGGCTGATCGGGCGTGTGGCAATTGGGGAAAATGCGCTGCTTGTCGATCGACCGGTCGTCGATATCCCGGTTCGATACGGCGGAGCGGACGGCCCGGATCTTGCGGAATGCGCGGCGCGCGCCGGCTTGTCGCCGGAAGCCTTCATTTACGCGCATTCGGCGGGTGAATATACCGTGGCGATGATCGGTTTCATGCCCGGTTTTCCGTATTTGAGCGGGCTTGACGATTCGTTGGCTCAGCCGCGCCGCGGTGCGCCGCGTTCCCGGGTGCCGGCCGGCTCCGTAGGGATTGCAGGCGGTCAAACCGGCGTTTATCCGTTCGATTCTCCAGGCGGCTGGCAAATTATCGGACGAACGCCGCTGCGGTTGTTCGATCCGATGAATCGGCACCCCTCGCTGCTCCGTGCAGGGGATCGGATCCGCTTTGTTCCGATAACCGGCGGCGGATCGCCCCCGGACAGGAAAAGCGGTTCTTCAGCCGGCGCCCAAAGAGGATTCGGCGGATGAACGCCGCAACGATAGTGAAGCACGGCCTTCTTCACGACCGTTAAGGATATGGGCCGATCCGGCTGGTGGCGTTGGCGCCAAGGGAGGGTGCGAGCGGATGGATGCAGTGACGGTATTGAAGCCCGGTCCGTTCACGACCGTGCGGGATATTGATCGGAATGGTTGGCTGGCGTTCGGCGGCGCCAAGGGAGGGGATGACCGATGAGCGCAGTGACGGTATTGAAGCCCGGTCTGTTCACGACCGTTCAGGATATGGGCCGATCCGGCTGGCGTGCCTCCGGCGTCGCGGCCGGCGGCGCGATGGATACATACGCGCTGCGCGTCGCGAACCTGCTCGTCGGCAACGCCGCGGACAGCGCGTGCCTCGAGCTGACGCTTACCGGCGCTACGCTTCGGGTCGAACGCGACCTGCTGGTCGCCGTGACGGGCGCCTACATGGCGCCGGAAGCCGACGGGGCGGAAGTGCCGATGTGGCGCCCCGTCTGGATGGCGGCCGGCACGACATTGTCGCTCGGCCGGACACGGGCCGGCTGCCGGGCGTACGTTGCGGCAGCCGGCGGTTTTGTGGTCGCGCCGGTGCTTGGCAGCCGCAGCGCAGACGTGCGCGCAGGCTTCGGCGGCGGCTTTGCCCGGCCGCTGGCCGCCGGCGACACGCTCCTCATCGGCGAAGCCGAGGGAGCGGAAGGGCGTGACTCCCATGCTCGCGCGGCAGCGCCGCATGGTGACGGGTCCAGGCAAGCCCGCGACGCCGCAGCCTGGGCGGCGGCGTGGGCCGCGGCGCTGGCGCAGCGCGCCGCAGAGG
>NZ_CAUPYC010000054.1:0-28002 GCF_963515335.1 uncultured Paenibacillus sp.
ATTTCACACCTTAAAAATTCTAAAAAACTGTCTTGACATCTTGTAGCACCATAAATTGCTTTCCCTGGAGCGGCCTTTTTTGCGTGTCGGCGAGAGGAGGCATGATCTTAGGAAGAGTAGAGATCCCAAAAATAAATACTGTCAAAATACGACCGCGAATGTTGTATGATAAAAGCAACAATACATAAATAGGGCTAATACGCAATCAAAGAGAGGGCGGCGCATCGTTTTGAAAAGCTTTTCAGATAGAAAAGGGAGGCGTACTTGTTCATGAAAACAGCCACTAAGCTCACCACCATCCTTTCTTATCCGTTGAAAATGTCCGGCTTGCTTCGCAATCTCAAATTCCGTTCCAAGCTTATGATTTTGAACACGACTGCAATCGTTTTCATTTTTGTCATCGGGTGGGTCGGCTACTACTATACGGCCGGTATGTCCGCCAACTCCCGCGACCTGTACGAGGAAAGCCTGCTGCCGATAAAATGGCTCAAACAGATTCAAACCACCATGCGGTCGATCGATTCGGCGTCTCTTGAGACCGTCGTCAGCGACAGCACCAACCGCGTTAAATTATTGAATATGGAGATCGAGAAACAAACCAAGCAAGCCGGCGAACTCATCGCCCAATTGCAACAGATCAAAACCGATGCGAATGAACAGATGATGCTCGACTCCTTCCTCGAGCTTTATCCGCAGTACGCTGCATCCTTAAACCGTATGCTGGAGCTTTCCGGCGGCGGCCAAAAAGCCGAGGCATACGGCGTATACTCCAAAGAGGTATTTCGCATCAAAGACCGGGTGAACAACCTGATCAACGAATTGGCGATGTACCGGGAGATGCGGGCCGAGCAGTTGAATGCCGATAATGGAAAAGACTACGCAGACGCCTTCCGAATTATTGTCATTGCCGCGGCGGTTGCCGTTGTGCTGATGATTGCGATCGGCACCGCGATCAACCGCGCCATTACGCACCCGATCCGCGCCCTGCAGCTGCAAATGCAGAAGGCTGCTGCGGGAGACTTGTCCGCGCGCGGGAATTATCCTTACCGGGACGAAGTCGGCAGTCTCTCGCAGTCGTTCAATGCGATGGTGGACGGGCTCCAAAGCCTGGTTCAGCAGATCAACCTCAATGCGCAGACCCTTTCCGCCCGGTCGGCGGCGCTGCTGGCCAGCGCGCAGGAGGGATCGAACGCCGCCAATCATATGGCGTCCTCAAGCCAGCTTCTCGCCGATGAATTCGAGAAGCAGGTCGACGCCGTGTCGCAGGCGAACGGCGCGGTACAGCTAATGAATACGACCATCGTACATATCGAGAATGCGGCGGGCTCCGTCGCGGTTCTGTCCAAGGATGCCTCCGCCGCATCCCGGGACGGAATGGAATCCGTCGAAGCCATTGCCGGTCAGATGAATGCGGTATCGGCCGCCGTGCACGGGGCGACGGATACGATCATGGAGCTTAACGAACGAGCGGGAGAGATCGGCAATATCGTGGGCGTCATGAACGAGATCGCCAAGCAGACGAACCTGCTTGCCCTTAACGCCTCAATCGAGGCGGCAAGAGCCGGCGAGGTCGGACGCGGATTCGCCGTTGTCGCGGGCGAGGTGAAGAAGCTCGCCGAACAGTCCTCGCGATCCTCGCAGAATATCGAGGAGCTGATCAAGCAAACCCAGGCCGGCATCGTCAGCGCCGCCGCGGCGATGGAGACCGGCACCAGGCAGGTTGAGCAAGGGCTTGCGGCCACGGCTGCCGTTCAGGAGTCGTTCCACCGGATCGAAACCGCTGTCAATAACGTCCATGTAAAAGCGGAAGACGTCAATGCGGCGGTGCAGCAGCTGACCGCGAGCAACGATCAGATTCTGGAGGTCATGCGGATGGTCAGCGCGATGTCCGAAACGGGTCTCGGCATTAGCCAGGAGGTATCCGCCGCGAGCGAGGAGCAGTTCGCCGGCAACGATGAAATCTCGCATTCCGCCGAAGCGCTTTCCGGTATGGCGGTCGAGCTGCAGGCATCGCTGCAGCGGTTCAAGCTGTAGGAAAACGAAAGAGACCGCGCCAAGCGCGGTCTCTTCGTTTTCGTTTGTTCTGCCCGGATTGCGTTTATTGCGGCATGGAGCCTTGCGTATTCGCCCCGCCGTACACCGGTTGTCCGCCTCGAAGGCTTTGATTGTAGAAACCCGCACCTCCGCTTGCGCCGTACGCCCCGGCTCCGTAGCTCTGCGCGCCATTTCCGCCTTCGCCGTACAGAACGCTGTTAGCTGAGCCGGCATTCAAATTGCCGTTCGTTGCATAACCGCCGTTTGCTCCCATGCCGGATCCCATGTCTTGCACGCCGTATTGCGCCTGGAGCGCCTCGCCCGCCGGTTGATAGCGGTGCAGCAACGTTTTCGCCGTGTGGTCCTTGAGGGTCGGAACCTGATACAAGCCCTGCTCGTTCATGAAGAGGAACACCTCGTAAGCCTGATTCATACAGGTTGCCGCGGAATTCATCATCAGCATGCGAAGGTTGGGGTCTGCGCATTCCAACGCCGCCGATGAGCAGTTTCTGGCGCCGTTTTTGTGACACAGCAGCATTGCCGTCGCGATCTCCCCGTCATAGAAACGGGCATCCGCCTGCGGTGCGAATTCCGGAGGATTATGAAGACCATAGCGAATCTGCTGTGGTGTTATCCCCTGGATATTCGTATGGGGAGGAATCGGGGAAAATCCATTGTAATCGTGCGTGTAGTTCACGATTTCGTTATAAGACCGGATTTCCTCCTGTTGATGGCGAACGATCATATCCATCAGCTGAGGGTTCTTGACTTCCTGTGCATAAAGGTTGAAGTGGGAGATGCAGTTGATCTTCTCCATCAAAATCTCGTGCGTTTCCATTGACTCGTGCGCACCGAACGGCATTGGTAAATCACTCCTTTGTTTGATAACAGCCAGAGGATAATATTGCCGGGTGCCACGTCGATTATGCACACGATTTGAAAACCGGAATAAACATTTTTGAATAATACATTCTTATAAACCACACGATAAATCGCGATCTATTTTGCTAATTTCCAGCCGTTACAGTTTACATTCCATGTAACATCTCTATACTTATGAGTTAGGCAAAAGCTATTTCATACGAACAGATCAAGGAGGACTTTATCAACAATGTCGATAAAAGTGGGTATTGCAGGTTATGGAAATCTCGGCAAAGGTGTCGAAAAGGCCATTCGGCAAAATTCGGACATGGAGCTCGTCGCCGTCTTCACCCGCAGACAGCCCGACCAACTCGCGCCAGGCGGGAACGGCGTCCGTTTTGAGCATATTTCCGCGGCGGAGCAGTATAAGGGTATAATCGATGTCATGCTTCTGTGCGGCGGATCGGCGACCGACCTTCCCGAGCAGACGCCCGCGATCGCCAAAATGTTCAATACGGTCGACAGCTTCGACACGCATGCCAAAATCCCTGAATTCTACGCAGCCGTCGATGCGGCGGCCAAGCAAGGCGGAACGCTGGCGGTCATCTCCACAGGCTGGGATCCGGGGTTGTTCTCGCTTAACCGGCTGCTCGCCGAAGCCATTCTCCCCGAAGGCAAGGACTATACGTTCTGGGGCAAAGGCGTAAGCCAAGGCCATTCCGACGCGATTCGGCGCGTGCCCGGCGTGAAAGCCGGCGTGCAATATACGGTTCCCGTGCAGGAAGTCATCGACCGTATCCGCTCGGGCGAGACGCCGGAATTGACGACGCGCGAAAAGCATCTGCGTCAATGCTACGTAGTAGCGGAAGAAGGCGCGGACCGGGAGAAAATCCTCGAAACGATCGTCAATATGCCGAACTACTTCTCGGATTACGACACAACGGTTCATTTCATTTCGGAAGAGGAATTGAAAGCCGAGCATCAGGGCATGCCGCACGGCGGATTTGTTATCCGGAGCGGCATTACCGGGGAAGGGACAAAGCAAATCGTCGAATTCGGCTTGAAGCTGGAGAGCAATCCGGAGTTCACGGCTAGCGTACTCGTCGCCTGCGCGCGGGCCGCATACCGGCTCGGCAAGGAAGGGCAGTCCGGCGCCAGGACGGTATTCGATATCCCGCTCGGCCATCTGTCGCCAAAATCACCGGACGAGCTTCGCCGAGAATTACTGTAAAATGATAATGACCTTGTCATCCATGAGATGGCAAGGTCATTCTGTTATATGAATTTTATTGTAATAGAGTAAATTAATCAGGCACCAAATATATTTTAATTGGCGAATCCTCGAATCTTTGTTTAGAATTGTGTAAGTACAAAGTGCAAATAATTACACAAAAAATGCAAATCGCGTGAGCAGGAAACAGGAATAGATGCAAACAAAGATACAAAAACTGCAAATTCCGCGATTCAAACGAACGAAGGAGAGTTGTTAAACGTGATAACGGTTACTCCCGAACAAGACCTGGCAGCAGCAACACAATATGTGCAGTCGGTGTACGAATCGGTCGTCAAGCGCAATCCCCACGAAAGCGAATTTCACCAAGCAATCAAAGAAATTCTGGATTCCCTCGTGCCTGTGTTCGCCAAGCATCCGAAATACATGCAGCACAGCATTCTTGAGCGGATCGTAGAACCCGAGCGTGTCGTTTCCTTCCGTGTCCCTTGGGTGGACGATGCGGGCAAGGTCCAGGTCAACCGCGGCTTCCGCGTGCAATTCAACAGCGCGATCGGACCTTACAAGGGCGGGCTTCGTTTTCATCCGTCCGTCAACGCAAGCATCATCAAGTTTCTCGGCTTCGAGCAAATTTTCAAAAACTCGTTGACCGGCCAGCCGATCGGCGGCGGCAAAGGCGGATCCGACTTCGACCCGAAGGGCAAATCGGACAATGAAATTATGCGCTTCACCCAAAGCTTCATGACCGAGCTGTTCAAATATATCGGTCCCGATGAGGACGTGCCGGCCGGCGACA
The DNA here is from genome assembly GCF_963515335.1 of uncultured Paenibacillus sp. Lineage (NCBI taxonomy): Bacteria > Bacillati > Bacillota > Bacilli > Caryophanales > Paenibacillaceae > Paenibacillus > uncultured Paenibacillus sp. The sequence continues at coordinate 4,923 of NZ_CAUPYC010000054.1, forward strand.
TCGGGGTCGGCGGCAGGGAAATCGGCTACATGTTCGGGCAGTACCGGCGGATTCGCGGCGGCCATGAGGCCGGCGTTCTGACAGGCAAAGGCGTCATTTTCGGCGGAAGCCTTACAAGAACGGAAGCGACCGGATACGGCTGCGTGTACTTCGTGAATGAAATGCTGAAATTCAAAGGCTTGAGCTTCGAGGGAAGCACCGTTGTCGTCTCCGGTTCAGGCAACGTAGCGATCTATGCCATCGAGAAAGCCCATCAATTGGGCGCCAAGGTCGTCGCGTGCAGCGACTCGGGCGGCTACGTCTACGACGCGAACGGCATCAACCTCGCGACCGTCAAACGTTTGAAAGAGGTCGAGCGCAAGCGGATCCGCGAGTATGTAAATGAGCACCCGCATGCGATATACATCGAAGGCTTCGAAGGCATTTGGACGATCCCTTGCGACATCGCGCTTCCGTGCGCAACGCAAAATGAAATCAACGAGAACGCCGCCAGAATCCTGGTCGCAAACGGCGTAAAAGCGATCGGCGAAGGCGCGAACATGCCGAGCACGCTGGAAGCGATCGAGGTGTTTCATGACAATCATGTGCTGTTCGGACCGGCCAAAGCGGCCAATGCGGGCGGCGTCGCGGTTTCCGCGCTCGAGATGGCCCAGAACAGCATGAGACTGAACTGGACGTTCGAGGAAGTGGACGCGAAGCTGCACAGCATCATGAAAAACATCTACCAGAACGCCGTATTGGCGGCCGAAGAGTACGGTTATTCCGGAAACCTGGTCGTCGGCGCCAACATCGCCGGCTTCACCCGGGTTGCCGATGCCATGATTGCGCAAGGCGTCGTGTAAATCAGGCTCCGCGCAAACGAAAGGGCCGGAAATCTCAGGCGAGATTTCCGGCCCTTTGCGCATGCCGTCAGCCGTGTCAAGCCGCACCGGGTCTGAGACTTTAGCATGGCAGCCGACTAAGCATAAATCCCGATCCGGTGTTATAATGGAGCGTATAAACAAGCGGGAGACGACGACTTTATGAAGCTGGTATCCTGGAATGTAAATGGCTTAAGGGCGTGCGTTAACAAAGGCTTTCACGATTACTTCAGAGAAACGGCAGCCGATATTTTCTGCATTCAGGAGACGAAGCTGCAAGAAGGACAAATCAACATGGATAGCCTTGAGGGGTATTCGCAGTATTGGAACCACGCGATCAAGAAGGGATATTCCGGGACGGCCGTATTTACGAAGCTCAAGCCTCTGTCGGTGCGGTACGGCCTGGAGGAGGATCAGGAGCCCGAAGGACGGATCCTGACGTTGGAGTTTGACGGCTTCTATCTCGTCAATGTGTATACGCCGAATGCCCGAAGAGATTTATCCAAGCTGCCGTACCGGCTGGAATGGGAGGATCGCTTTTGCGCCTATTTGCTGGAGCTGGACGCACGCAAGCCTGTCATTATTTGCGGCGACTTGAATGTGGCCCACCGGGAGATCGACATCAAGAATGCCAAATCCAACCGCGGCAACTCCGGCTTTACCGATGAGGAAAGAGACAAGATGACACGGCTGCTGGACGCCGGATTTATCGATACGTTCAGACATTTTTATCCGGACCGGACGGACGCCTATTCCTGGTGGTCTTATATGCCGAAGGTGAGAGAGCGGAACATCGGGTGGAGAATCGATTATTTCCTCGTCTCCGCCAGGTTGAAGTCCCATTTGATCGACGCGCGAATCGACTGCGACATCATGGGGAGCGACCATTGCCCAGTGGTGCTGGAGATAGCGGATCTGTGAAGCAAGGCCAGGATGCCTCGAGTTCTTCAAAAGAATAATTTTCCGCCAACTCTGTACCCGACCTGCCGAACACTTGATCGCATAACGGATTAACGGTAAGATAGAAATGTACAATTGAACCTTGGGTGGGCGTGGTTTCCCTTCGGAAGGAGGTGAGGCCATGGAGCTAAAAGACGCAATTACGATCATGATTCTTTTCGGCACATTCATCATTGCGCTTTTAACATACATCGCGAATAACTACAAGAGAAAGTAAAAACCCACCCCAAGGTTGACCGCCGAAGGTGGGTTTTTGTGCTCTTCATTGAACTTGAAGGGGCATCCCATCCAAGCCAATTGTGCAAGCCGAGTGTTTGCCGCACTCGGTCTTTCTGATTTTGATTTTAACATATGCGAGATCGCATAGACAAGTGCGGTTTGATACAACTGCCAATATCATCGTCCTGGCCGCTGCCTCTTATTCTTCCCCCGTCGCCACCCGGTTCTCCTTGTTCGACACCCAATCGCTCCAGCTTCCCGCGTACAGCTTCACGTTGCGGAAGCCGGCCGCTTCCAGCGCGAACACGTTCGGGCAGGCCGTCACGCCCGAGCCGCAGTAGACGATGATCTCGGCGTCCTCCGGCAGATCGGCGAACCGCTCGCGCTGCGCCTCCGCGCTTTTCCAGCGTCCTTCCTCATCCAAGCCGTACTTCCAGAACCGGTTGATTGCGCCCGGTATATGACCGGCTACCGGATCGATCGGCTCTGATTCGCCCAAGTAGCGGAATGCTTCCCGCGAATCGATCAGTACCGCACCCGGCTTGCCCAGCAACGCCCGCACCTCGGCCTGATCGGCCGCCAGTTCCGGACGAATCCGCACTTCATACGTCACATCCTCCACCGGCGCCGGCACCTCTGCCGTCACAGGCCGGCCCTTGGCCGACCACTCGGCGAATCCGCCGTCCAGCATATATGCCCCGCCCGTATGGCCGGTATAGCGAAGCAGCCAGCATAACCGGGCCGCCATCGCGCCGCCTTGATCGTCGTAGGCGACGACCGTCGTTTCATTGCCGATTCCCATCCGCGATAAAGCGGCAGCCAGTCTGTCCGCATCCGGCAGCGGATGGCGTCCGCCCGCTCCGCCGGGCTGTTTCGGTCCCGATAAATCCCGCTCCAGGTCCGCATAATAGGCTCCCGGTATATGAACCGCCAGATAGGCCAATCGCCCCGCCTCCGGATCGTTAAGCGCAAACCTGCAATCCACGACGGCAAGCCCTTCCTCGCCTAACCGGGCCGCCAGCCACTCCGTCGTTACGGTTCCTTTCATACGTCTCAGCTCCTTTATCGATTCCGGCACGCAGCAGGTCTGCGCTCAGATCCCGCGCGCGTTGCAGCGCTGCATGGCGGCGATTCCTTCCTAACGTCTGGCAGCCTTCGGCCGTCGAAGACCGCCATTTTCCGCATCGCGGCCAACTTCAGCCGACCTCGTCTCTACCGCCTCCGCCCGCTTGATGCGTTTAGCCGAAGCCGCCATGGCGCCTAGCAGGACGATAAGCATGGAAGAAGCGACGACAAGCATCCACAGCGTAAACCCCGCATCATATTGTTCCATGAGCGAACCGGTCAGCCTCGGCATCAATGCGCCTCCCAGCCCTCCGGCCGCGATAAGCAGGCTCGTCGTTTTCTCGGTCATGCCCGCAATTCGCTCATTGACGTACAATAAGCCGATGGCGAACACGCCCGACCACAGCAGACCGTCGAGACCGATCCAGACCAACCCGAACCCGCCGCTGCCGGTCAAAGCGATGAACGCCATTACAGCCGCACCGGCTGCGGTCGATAAGAGCAAATACCGGAAATAGCCGCCCCATTCCGCCAACCTGCCGGAGAACAGCCTGCCGACCACCATCATGCCCCAGAAAATGCTGAGGGAGGAAGCGGCGGCAGCCTCGCTCATGCCCGTTCGCTCCTTCATAATTGCAGGCAAATAATTGCTGAAGCTCATTTCCATGCCCACATAGATCGCGAAGTACAGTGTCCCGATCAACAACAACGGCATCGTAGCAACGCTGTACCGGGCCATACGCTTCACCCCCGCACCGGCTGAAGAAGACGGCGAGTACGCGAGCAGGTCATCCGTCTGTCCGAACGACACCGTCAGCCACAGCAGCGTCGTAATGCCGGCCAAGCCCGTGACGATCGGAAAAGCGAACTGCCATACATCGGCATCGATGAGCAGCGCGGCGATGCCCGGCATGACGAGCGCCCCGAGACCGAAAAACACCTCCAGCCGCGTCATCGCCTCGGCCTTGCGCCGGGCCACAAATTCGATAATGACCGCGCCGAGCACGGCCTCCGTCAGCCCGAACCCGAAGCCCGCGACCGGAGCGACGGTAAGCATCCATTCCCAAGGCGGCAGCAGGCTGTAGGCCGCCTCGGCGGCAGTCAGCGCGCCGAGCGCCGCCAGCAGCGCGTTGCGCCTGCCGACTCTTCGCGTCATGTACGGCGCGGCCAACACGCCGAACAAAAATCCAAGAAACTGGTTCATAATCCATTGACCGCCGTCCCCATATTGCAGGCCGTAGTAGTCCAGCACCTGGATCAGCACCGCGCCCGCGACGACGTGCGCCATACCGATCACCAAATAGGACAAGCAGCCCAACCAAATCAATTTGCGCATGATATCTCCTTTGTACATTCGTGCTGTATCCGGTTGCATCTTAACCGATGCGCATCGTTTCTTCCAATCATCCTATCCTACGATATCCATCATACCACGCGGCGCCGGCCGTTTGGTATACTGATTACAACGCCGGACGGCAAATAGGAGGAATGGCCCCATGATCCGCAATACAGGCTCGAATAGCGCAGAAAAGCTGCCGGAACCTTTTCGCGGCATCCGCGTTGTCCCCATGCAGGAATCGCATGGACCGCTGCTGTGCGCTTGGCGGTATAAGAAGCCGTACGACATTTTCAACTGGCCGTCTTGGGAGGAAATGACCGCCCGCGCGATCGAGTTCGGCGACCCCGAGCTCCGCGCCAAGCAGTTCGCGTCCGTAGTCAATGGAGACGGCGAACTGCTCGGCTTCGCGCAATTTTTCCCGATTACGGGCGTTACAAGGCTCGGCGTCGGCATGCGCCCCGACTTATGCGGCCTGGGTGCGGGCCCGGCTTTCATGCGGGCGATTGCGGAAGAAGCGCGCCGCCGGATGCCGGGCAACATCATCGACCTTGAAGTGTTGACGTGGAACAAACGGGCGATCAAAGCCTACAGCAAAGCCGGATTCGTCGTAGAGGACACCTATTGGCGGCCGACGCCGATCGGGCCGGACGAATTCCACTGCATGGTTTACCGCGCCGGCGGGCCGGACGCAGGCACAAGCTGACATGCGAAACAAGCCCGCGGCGCACGCGCGATGCGTTCCGCGGACCTTCGCCTGTCTGTGGCCTAGATCAAACGAACGATCCGAATTTCCGTACCGTCCACCGACACCTCGATGACATGATGCTTCGGACGGTAGACCACGACACCGCCTCCCACCTCAATCGTCGGCTGCTCGCCGAGCCCGTAGAAAACATCGTCCGCCAGCGCCTCCATCACCTCCCGCCGCTCGCTCTCCCCAAGCGTCTCCCACTCTTCCCCCGTCATATCGAAAAATGTATGGCTGTCCGCAATCCCGCCGACCGCATCGGTCAAATCCCGCAGAATGTCCCTGTATTCTCTTGCATGCTTCACGCCCATCCGATTCCCTTCCCTCCTCATGTTTGCGGCCAAAAGCCGTTCGCTTCCAGATCAGAAGCAGACACTTCCCGTCACCGCCACGAAACAGACACAACTCCACTTCCTATTAAACTTTACTCTAATATTCTCCACATTTCTGACGATAAATACTATAATGGATTTTGTCGAAAACGTTCGTTCTTTGCCGCAATCCGCTCGACCCGGTATTTACATTTGGCTATGAGGTGTATTATGGAAAAATCAACCGTTATCGGAATCGCACTCGGTTTGGTCGCCGTCTTGCTCGGGATGTTCCTTAAGGAAGCGCCGCTCGGCCAACTTATCAATCCAGCCGCTTATGTTATTATTTTGGTCGGCACTGCGGCCTCGCTTTTCATCGGCTTTCCGCTTTCCGAAATCAAGAAATTCCCTGCGCTCCTCAGAATCGTTTTTCGCGAGCAGAAGCTCGTGCCGCGTGAAGAATTGATCAGCATGTTCATGGAATGGGCGACGATCACCCGCCGTGAAGGTTTGCTTGCCCTTGAATCGAAGGTGGATGAAATCGAAGATCCGTTCCTCCGCAACGGGATGCGCATGATCATCGACGGCAACGACCAGGACTTCGTCCGGGACGTCCTGCTGGAGGAAGTATCCGCAACGGAGGATCGCCATAAAGCCGGAGCGCTGATTTTTTCCCAGGCCGGCATGTATGCGCCGACGCTTGGGGTTCTGGGCGCCGTTATCGGCCTGATCGCAGCGCTTGCCGACATGAGCAATATGGAAGCGCTGGCCAAGGCGATCGCAGCCGCGTTCATCGCTACGCTGCTCGGTATCTTTACCGGATATGTCCTTTGGCATCCGATCTCCAACAAGCTGAAACGGCTTTCCCGCCGGGAGTCCGAAATCAGGCTCATGATGGTCGAAGGCTTGCTCTCCATTCAATCGGGCGTATCGACGATCGCAATCAGCCAGAAGCTTTCCGTCTTCCTGACGCCGACCGAACGGAAAGCCATGTCGGAAACGGAGGGTACAGCCGTTGAGCAAAAAGCATAAGCATGAAGAGCATGAAGAACACGCAGATGAAACGTGGCTCATTCCTTATGCGGACTTGTTGACGCTTCTTCTTGCCCTTTTTATTGTATTGTACGCGATGAGCTCCGTCGATGCGAAGAAATTCGAGGATCTGAGCAAGGCGTTCAACATCGCTTTCAACAGCGGCAGCGGCGTGCTCGATCAATCGGCGGTCGTAACGAACGCGAATCGGATGAATGAGGAAGACCGGACCAAACGGAACAGCGACGGCAAGCAGACGATGAGTGAAAGGCAGCGGCAGCAGGAAGTGCAGACACTCCGGCAAAAGGAGCAGCAGGAGTTTGAGAGGCTGAAGAGGCAGCTTGATCAATACATCGAGAACAACGGCCTGACGACGAAGCTGGGAACGAAGCTGAACCAATCCCAATTGATGATCACGATCAGCAACAATGCCTTATTCGACTCGGGAAGCGCGGCCATCAAGGAAGAATCGGCCAAGCTGGCGACGGCGATCGGCATCATGCTGAAGGCCTATCCCGGCTACGAGATCAAGGTGGCGGGCCACACGGACAACCGGCCGATCCATACAGTGGAGTTCCCCTCCAACTATGAGCTAAGCGCAAAGCGCGCCATCAACTTCATGACGATCCTGATTGCGGCCGGCCAATTGGATCCTAAGCTGGTCAGCCCCACGGGGTACGGCGAGTTCCGCCCCATCGCCACAAACGACACGGCCGCCGGCAGGGCCAGGAACCGCCGCGTCGAAGTCTCGATTATCCGCAAATATACGGACGCCGCGGCGACCCAGACGCTTACGGTTGCCGCTGAGCGGTAATCCGCACGGTCTCCATAGACAACAAGACAGTCCAGCCTCCCGCTTCCGCGGGGCGGTTGACCGTCTTATCTTTATGTCGACCGCATCACTTGCCGGCGTCGGCGTCAGCGCCGGCGCCGGGCTCATAACCAAGCAATCCGAACAGCGTCCGTTTCTCTTCCTGCGTCAAATCGCGCCATGACCCGACGGGCAGTTCCCCCAGCTTCACGTTCATGATGCGGACCCGCTTCAGCCGCCTGACCTGGTAGCCGAATGCCGTGCACATGCGGCGGATTTGCCGGTTCCGCCCTTCGGTCAGCACGATCCGGAACACCCGGTCGGCGACGCGGGTTACCTTGCAAGGCAGCGTCATGCTCCCAAGTATCCGAACCCCGCTGCTCATGCCCTGAACGAAGACAGGCGTAATCGGCTTGTCGACGGTTACGATATATTCCTTCTCGTGCCGCCCTTCGGCGCGCAGCACCTTGTTGACGATATCGCCGTCGTTCGTGAGCAGGATCAGCCCTTCGGAATCCTTGTCCAGCCGGCCGATCGGAAAAATCCTCTCCTTATGGCCGACGAAATCCACGATGTTTTCCTTCACATGGCTCTCGGTCGTGCTCGTAATGCCGACTGGCTTGTTCAGCGCGATATAAACATGACTTTTATGTTCGCCGATCGGCTTGCCGTCGACTCTGACGTCGTCTCCGATTTCGGCTTGGCTGCCGAGTTCGGCTTTCACGCCGTTAATCGTCACCCTGCCGCTGTCGACCAGCTTGTCGGCCTCCCTTCGGGAGGTATAGCCGCTCTCGCTGATGAATTTGTTAATCCGCACGGTCGATTCTCCTCTAGATCCCGCGCGATTTAAACAAGGTCGCGATGGAACCGCCCTCCACGATCGCCCGGATCGCTTCGGTAATGAGATTGCTCATCGAAATCACGACCAGCTTGTCCGAGTCGCTCGTGTGCTGCAGGATCGAGTCCGTCACTACGATTTCCTTAATATGCGGATGGTCCAATTTGGCAAGCGCGTTGCCGGAAAACAGGCCGTGCGTGGCGACCGCGATACAATCCTTCGCCCCGCTCTCCGCAAGCCGGTTCACCACGCCGAGTATGGTCTTGCCCGTGTCGATCATATCCTCGACGATGATCGGCGTCATGCCCGCCACGTCGCCGATGACGTGCGTCGTCTCGGCCCCTGTGAGACTGTCCTTGTTCGTCACGACAATCGCAAACGTGGCATCCATGTAATTGGCCAGCTTCTCCGCCGTGGATGCCCGCCCTGCGTCCGGCGAAACAATGACGGGATTTTCGATCGCTTTGCCCTTCAAATAATCGGTCAGTTCATCCAGCGCCGTCAGATGGTCAACCGGAAAGTTGAAGAATCCCTGAATCGCCGCGGTATGCAGATCCAGCGTGATGATCCGCGATGCGCCTGCCGCATACAGCAAGTCGGCGACCAGCTTCGCCGAGATGGCCTCGCGGGGAGCCCGTTTTCTTTCCTGGCGGGCGTAGCCGTAATACGGCATAATGATATTAATCGTTTTGGCCGACGCTCTTTTCGCCGCATCGATCATAACCAGAAGCTCCATGAAATGTTCGTTGATCGGGTCGGACAAGGACTGCACGATGAAAATATCGCAGGTTCGGATCGGCTCCTTGTAAGCGACATAGACCTCGCCGTTTTCAAACCGCGAGATTTTCACGTCTCCCAAAGGCATCCCCAGCTTGTCGCATATGCTCGCCGCGAGCGGAATATTCGAAGAGCCGGCAAAAATTTTAACCTTATCCCTAATCATGAGCTTAACCTCCGTGGACACCGCCTGATTGTTTCTGCCATTATAATAAATTTTCCGGAAAATTGCACACGGCGAATCATGCGCTACCCCGCCCTATTCCGCCGATGCCGGCAGCGTAATCGTGACGATTGTCCCCACGCCGACCTTGCTTTGAATGTCCATTGCGCCTTGATGGCTTTGGATAATCCGCTGGCTGACCATAATGCCGAGACCGGTGCCGGTTTCTTTGCCTGTAAAAAACGGATCGCCGAGCTTCGGAATCATGTCCTCGGGAATGCCGACTCCGTGGTCGACGATCGCAACCGAGATCGTGTGCAGCGCCGGCTTCTTGACCAGGATCTCGATCTCGCCGCCGGACGGCATCGCCTCGATCGCATTTTTCAGCACATTGATGAATACCTGCTTCAATTGATTTTCTTCACAGTCAATTTTATATGGCTCCGATTCAAACCGGGTCACGAATATAATGTTGCATAGATGAGCCTGCGAATCCAGCAGGGACATGACGTCTCCAAGGATATTGCGGATATCCTTGGTTTCGAATTTCGTCGCCTGGGGCTTGGCCAGGATGAGAAACTCGCTGACGATCAGATTGATTCGGTCCAGTTCGGACAGCATAAGCTCCGTATGCCCGAGGTTGTGTTTGCCCGTCTGCAGCTGCAGCTGGAGAAAGCCTCTCAGCGTCGTGAGCGGATTGCGGATTTCATGCGCGACCCCCGCCGCCAATTGCCCGACGGTATTCAATTTCTCGGCGCGCCTGAGCAGCTCATCCATTTTATTGCGCGTCGTGATGTCCCGGGTGATGCTGGCATACGCGCGGATCACGCCTTTCTTGTCGCGAATCGGCGAGGTCGTGACGCTTACGTCGATCGAACTGCCGTCCTTGCGCAGCCGAACCGTTTCCCGGGCGGTCAGCATCGTGCCGGAAGCCAGCTCCTTGTAGGCTTGCCGTTCCTCCTCCCGGCACCGTTCCGGCACAAGATCAAGCTTCCGGCCGACCGCCTCTTCCGCATCCCAGCCGAACATCCGCTCAAAGGCCTGGTTCACCTGCATGATTGTACCGTTGGTGGCTTCGACATGTATGGCATCGGTCGTATTGTTAATGATCGACTCCAGATATTCCTTCATCGAACGGTTTTCTTCAAAAGCATTTTTCAGCTTGGTCGTGTAAACGTCCAGGTTTTTGGACATCGCGTTAATCCGGGCCGCCAACTGCCCCAGCTCGTCCTTGCCCCTCGCCTCAAGCGCCGTATCGAACCGCCCGTCCGCCACCTCGTTTACTTTGTCCAGAATCGATTTCACCGGCCGGATCAGGAGCCCCGACAACAGATAGCTTGTGAAAATAACGAAAATGAGCAGCGTTCCGGCCAGCAGAATCGCATTGGCACGCTGTTCATTGATCCTTGCATTCAAATCATCGCGGCTCAGCACAGTCCTAACCACATACGGAGTGTCATCATAAGTGCCGGTGTCGTACCGGAAGCCGATATAACCCAATGTATAGGCGTCACCGCGCAGCGAGATTCGCCGGAATACGCTGTCTCCCTGCGCCGCTTTACCGACGTCTCGGACGTCGTTGTCCCCGTCGCTGAGAGTGTAATCTCCGTATAAAACCGTTAAAAAACCGGCCTTCTTGCCAGTCGGCCTCCCCTCCCGCATGGCGGAACGGCCGCCGGCCGTGAATGACGATGCGTCAATGACGGCGATTTCCACCAACTCCGGGTTAGACCCCACGATTTCGTTTATGACCGACTCCGCTCCGGAGGACCCTGCGCCGTATTCCGTTTTCACCAGGTAATGCTGATTAATGGCCCCCGAGATCTGCTTGGAGAACCTGACCATATCCGCCTCGGATTCCTCCCGCAAGTTGACCCGCATCGAATAATCGTTCAAAATGACAGTAATCGCCAAAAAGATAAACATGATGAGGGAAATCGAAAGCGTCAATTTGCTCTTTACCGACAAACGACGACACATCCTTTTCGATGAAGGTCTTCTTTTCGATCATATCATAATTGGAATCTGATCGTACGCCAATTCACCGTTTATCCTCAAAAATATACCCACAATGTGTACAACTATGTGGAAAACGCCAATGTTATCCACATAGTTGTACACATGCTGTTAACAACGAATATTTGTTCGGGGCATAATTCGATTGGATTCGACAATACCGGTTGTCGAAATCAACGGGATAACACGCGTCATCCCCTATGGAACTTGCCGAATGAAAGGAAGAAGCTTGCGTGACGATGTCCGACGAAGATCAATTTTATATGCGGGAAGCGATCGCCGAAGCCAGAATCGCCGAAGAAATCCGGGAGGTCCCGATCGGAGCGGTCATCGTGCGGCATGGGGAAATTATCGGCCGGGGCCACAATCTGCGGGAGACACTTAACGATCCTACCGCCCACGCGGAAATGATCGCCATAAAAAAAGCCAGCGAACGCCTCAATGCCTGGCGGCTGCTGGACTGTACGTTATATGTAACGCTTGAGCCCTGTCCGATGTGCGCGGGAGCCATCGTACAGGCTCGAATCGGCCGGGTCGTGTACGCCGCCTCCGACAAGAAGGCAGGCTGCGCAGGAACTCTCATGAACTTATTGCAGGAAGAGCGGTTCAACCATATGGCAATCGTTGAAGCCGGCGTTTTGCAAGAGGAATGCGCCTCCATGCTGACCCGGTTCTTTCGGCGGCTGCGCGGAAAGCTATAGGTGGGTCGTCGGCTTGCTTTCGCCGCTCACGCCGGGATCTTCGCGCTGCAGCTGCTGCAGCACGATAATAAGCCGGTCAGCCTCCTCGCTTAGCGCCAGAACGTCCGGATGGGTTAAGCTGCCCCTCGCCTCCGCCAGATCGTGCAGACGCAAACGCAGCGTTTGAAGCTGGTTAAGCAGGTTGCGTTTGTCCATATGCGCTTCAATTGCCCCAATCTTAGGTACCGTAGTCGTACCCCCATTATACACATATTCCCGGACAAATTTTGTAAAAAATTGTCGATGAATGCGTATTACTTTTAGCATTATTTCATTCTGCAACTATTGTATTGGGTATATAGTCCCTTTTCCCTAATTTTATCGAGCCGGTCGGTAAAACCCGCGCCTTTTACTCGCAAAATCGATTGCGAAATCTCTTGGAACTTATTATACTTAGTTACATAGTCATGAATAAATTACCATATAATCGACAATGGCAAACTTGCCGAAAGGCAGGGACGCAAAGCTGAGGGACTAAGGTTCCGTTCCGACAGGAGCTACGATCGCCTGGTTGCCGAAAGCAAACACCTTCCGGGTTAGGTGCAGCCGTCTCCATCGATTGGGACGGCTTTGTTATTCTCCGAATGAAAGGGGCAGCGGGGTGAAACCGAGCAATCCTTTGAAGAAGACGTTAGTATACGGCAGCAAAGAAGGAAGCGACATCTCGGTGATGATAGACTGCAAAGCGGTGGTAGAGAAGAAAAATTTCATCGCCACCGGACTTCTGACCTATGCGGCGGGTGAAATTATAGAGATCGAGTTCCCTCAGTCCGAATTGTTTCAGCTCGGGGAGCAGGTCCGGATCATCGTGTATACCAAAAGCGGCATTTATGTATTCGAATCGTCGATCCTCGCAAAAGCGCAGGACGCGATCATTGTCATTAATCCGCCCGATAACCGAAAGCGGTTCTTGGACAAGCGCGAGCATCCGCGCGTGCCGGTCAGGCAGCCGGGCAAGGTCATCAGCATCATTGACGCCATCCGCAAAACCGAGCAGAAGCTTGAGGATCCCTTGACGCTGCATCTGGATAACATCAGCATGACCGGTGTCGCCTTGTCCACGCAGGTTGCAATGCCGCTGCCCTTCAAAGCCGAATTAATGCTGGAACTCGATCTGGGCTTCACATTCCGTTGCCGGACGGAAATCGTCCACAAGAAGCAAATCGATACCGGCCTTATTTACGGCACCCGGCTGCTGCAGCTGGAACAAGAGCATGAGAGCAAACTGCGCGCTTATATTCTCCGGAGTCAGATTGAAACCTATTACAAGGAGAAATCCGACAAGTTCCGCATACAGGTTGCCGAGCAGCAGAAACTGCGGGCGCAAGAGAACGGGGCGGACGGATCGGGCACCGGCAAAGGAGATGCCCACGGGAGCCGCTCTATATTATGAAGGAATAAGAATAAGCCAATGCCGGAGGAGTTCGATTCCCGGCTTTCTTGCTTCCGTCAAGAAAGCCGCCGCGCTTGGCGTTCCTGTTCCGTCACACGCATAGCATCGTTGCACGCTGCGAGATAAGCCACCAGCCGGTCGCAGCGGTAGGTGAACGCCCGCGGCTTGGGGTCAGACGGATTGTACTCGATATAGCTCGCCAGCTTGCGTGTGGCGAATCCGATCCGGTCGATGGTTTTTTTCATGGCGATCTCTCCGATCATGAGGATTCCCTGAGAGAATTCGACAGGATGCGGACGTTTAGGTCCGTCAGACAAGAAAAAACTCCTGCGTGATCCCGCAGGAGGCCGAATATACCTGTAAAATGAATGGCGGCCCCGAGACGACTCGAACGTCCGACACACGGTTTAGGAAACCGATGCTCTATCCACTGAGCTACGGGGCCGCAGCAATGAATATTATAACACAAACCGTTCGGCGGTCAAAAGACAATTATAGTCCGCCGGATTCGGCGCCTAATCGGAGCCTATTCGTTGGCCATTCGGGCCTGATTCGGGGACGTTTCCTCCTTTACAATTGGGCCGATTTATGCTATTCTCTATATTGCTTGCGTTTGATAAATCCGTTTCATCGAGACGTGGCTCAGCTTGGTAGAGCGCTTGCTTCGGGAGCAAGAGGTCGCAGGTTCAAATCCTGTCGTCTCGACCATACATAACAACGAAATGCGACCTTGGGTCGCATTTTTTTATTGCCGTTGCCCATAACCACCCGAATTTTACACGCAAAAAATAACCCGCAACCGGTCGATCCGAATGCGGGTTATCGTCCTATACGGCGGTTTACAGTCCAGGTCCCGTAAACGTGCCCATCAGCTCTTCCATCGACATGGCATCTTTCGGAATGCCGATCGGGAATTCCACTTTCTCGTTGATGTTGCTGTAAAGGGTCGTGAAGGTCAATCCGGCCTTAGCCGTCTCGCCTTCCTGTGTAAAGTCGAGGTCGGCTTTCGCTACCTGATACACAGGCAGTTCGTCGACAATGGCCGTGGTCAGGCTCAGTTCGTTGACCTTGGCGTTCTTCTTGAACTCGTCAAGACCTTTGCGCAGCTCGCTGCGGTCGCCCTCGGCCAGCTCCTTCTTCGCCTGCTCCAGGTCAGCCTTCTCAAGCTGGAACGTCTTGCGATAATCCTCATTGTTCAACAGCAGGTCGATAATCTCAGGCGCGACTTTATCGACAATCGTCATGACCATCGGTTCGAACGTTTCCTGCGTTACATTGAACTTGACGACTTGATCCGGCTTAACATCCTCCGGCAAACCGGCCACTTCATCCTTCTTCACTTCCGAGAAGTACGTCTTTTCGTCGAACTGCTTGAAGAAAATACCGGCCATGTCTTCTGTCATTTTGCGCTGCTTGTCGATGTCCAGCGTCGGAATCTCCACGCCCTCCTCTGCGGCCAACTCTTTCATGTCGATTTCCATGAATTTGCCTGCAGCGTCGCCGAGCGGGAAGCCTGGAATTTGCGGGATTTTGACCCATATTTTATCCTGCGTCATGACGATCGGGACGTTCAGCGAGAACGCCATGTCGCCCTTCAGGTCCAGCTTGAGCGTCATCTCCATTTGCATCGGATCGGCCTGATAGACGCCGTCAATATTCAGCGTCGCATTTTTGACCATGTCCGCCATGGCCGGATCCATGCCCTCCAGCAGAGCCGGCGGCAATTCCAGCTTATCGATCGAAAGTGCGCTCGTGAAGGTGTACGAGTTCATCTCCATCGATTTCGCAAATGCGGCTTGTATGGCTTCTTTAGGCGCTTTGGCGCTGCTGCAGCCAGCCAAAACAACCGATACGGCAAGGATTAGTAATACGGCTTGCATCAAACGTTTCAAAACCTTTTCCCCTCCCAAGGAATGAATATGAGAACATTTTCTCATTTTAACTCATCCAAGGGCTGCGGGAAAGTAAAATTTATTTAAAGACCGCCAGCTTTTATTTCCATTTCTGTTGCGGTACCGGCAGAAGCCCGATCATATCAACCTTCTCCGTTATTATGCCGCGAATGGTTTTCCTGCTTGACCTGCTTGGAACCGGACATCGGCTCCTGCGGACGGTTATGGTCCTGCCGCCGACGGCCTTGATTAGGGATAGCCTCCGGCACGGGCACGGAATCGGGCTTGCTCATCGCTTACGCCTCCTTGTTCGTCAGACTGGCGGAGCCCCGGTCGTTCGGCTCGTCGTGGTTGAGCGCATCCTGATGCCGCCGGTCGTTGCTGTCCTGCTGCAGCTGTTGGGCTTGATGCGCGTTAACCGCCTTAACGTTCAGGTCTTCGACTACGTTGCTCAGGTTTTTATCCAAGCCGCCTTTCGCCTTGCTCATCCCTTTCACCCTCCCTGCGCCTTTCGGCAATCGCGTCTACGCGTGTGCCAAGTCGTGAAGCGCTTGGGCGCATTCATGCAAATGCCGGGTATAGTCCTCGACCAATTGTTGAATGATGTCGCCCCGTTCATCCACGCTTCGTCCGTCCCGCTCCACATCGATCAAATCGACCCGAATTTCCCGGCTGTCCACATACTCGATACGAAAATCGAACGTGTACATCGTATGTCCCGCTGCCCGAATATGAATCCGAAGAGCCTTCGGATCGGCTTCATCCGCTTTAACTTCCGTTTGGTCGGCAGGGTTCATCACCGTCGGCAGCGTCCTCTTCCATGCCTCTGTGAGCCGGTTTTGGTCAACGAACAGCTCATCTATTTTGCCCATCGCATACACCTCCGTAGTTCATAACATGCGGAGTTTTACATCCGATTATGCGGGCCACACACACAAAAAAGCCAGAGCCTCCGCCCTATCGGCCGCCCTGTTAAAGGCGGCGATACAGCGGCTTCTCCGGCGTTGCCGTTATATGTAGATGGCGGAGAGAGTGGGATTCGAACCCACGTGGGCTTGCACCCTAACGGTTTTCAAGACCGCCCCGTTATGACCGCTTCGGTATCTCTCCATGATGTCATACCCATGTGCAGCACTGCAAACAGTGTGAGCTCTATTGTACCACAGGGCAAAAAAAGATCGCAATCCTTCTTTGCCCGCTGGTACCGATTTCCGGCCGATCAGCCTTTCCGGATGGCGTCCAGCCCGCCCATATAGGGGCGAAGCACTTCCGGAATCGTCACTGACCCGTCGGCTTGCTGATAATTTTCGAGTACGGCGGCAACCGTACGGCCGACCGCCAAGCCCGATCCGTTCAGCGTGTGAACGAATTCCGGCTTGCTCTTGGGCTCGCGGCGGAACCGGATCCCCGCCCGGCGGGCCTGAAAGTCCTCCACATTCGAGCAGGAAGATATTTCGCGATAGGAACCGCCGCTCGGCAGCCATACCTCCAGATCGTACGTTTTGGCCGAAGAAAAGCCCATATCGCCGGTGCAGAGCGCGAGCACCCGGTAGGGAAGGCCCAGCAGCTGCAGCACCTTCTCCGCGTTGGCGGTCATCGACTCCAGCTCGGCGTACGAATCCTCCGGCTTGGTGAACTTAATCAGCTCGACTTTGTTGAATTGATGCTGCCGAATCAGACCGCGCGTATCGCGTCCGGCCGCCCCGGCTTCAGAACGGAAGCACGCGGAGTAGGCCGTGTAATACTTGGGGAGCTGCTCCGCATCAAGAATCTCGTCCCGGTGAATGTTCGTCACCGGCACCTCGGCGGTCGGGATCAAATAATACTCGGTCCCGGCCAGCTTGAACAAATCCTCCTCGAACTTCGGAAGCTGCCCGGTGCCGATCAGACTGTCCCGGTTGACGATCTGCGGGGGGAGAAGCTCCACATAACCATGCCGGTCGCTGTGAAGATCCATCATAAAGCTGATCAGCGCCCGTTCCAGGCGCGCGCCCAGTCCGCGATAAAAAACAAACCGGGAGCCGGTCACCTTCGCCGCAGCCTCGAAATCGAGGATGCCGAGCTCGGCCGCCAAATCCCAATGCGCCTTCGGCTCGAATTCGGCGAACCGGCGCGGCTCGCCATGCTTGCGAATCTCGACATTGTCTTCTTCCGACGCACCGACCGGCACGCTCTCATGCGGGATATTGGGCACCGACAGCATCAGCTCGTCGATCTGCGCCTCCACTTCGCGCAGCTCGTCGTCCAGCGCTTTGATCCGATCGCCGACCTCACGCATTTCGAGAATCAACGCCTCCGCGTCGCCGCCGCTTTTTTTCAGCTTGGCCACCTCTTGCGAGACCGTGTTGCGGCGGTTTTTGAGCTGCTCCGCCTCCTGCAGCACGCCGAGCCGCCTCGCGTCCAGATCCGGAAAGCCGGCGATCAGCTCGAACGGCTTCCGGCGGTCGGCCAGCGCTTGCTTCACTCTATCAAAATCGTTGCGAAACAGCTTTACGTCTAACACGGATTATAGAAGCCCCTCTCTAAGGGTGTGGATGTTACCTGACCGCCGTTCAGTTCGCGCCGACGGCTTCCTTCGCCATGGACAGAAAATACGCATGCAGCGCGTAATCGTCCGTGAGCTCCGGGTGGTACGAACAAGCAAGCAAATGCCCTTGCCGGGCCGTCACGATCTCGCCGTTGTGGGTGGACAGCACATCCACGCCTTCGCCGACTTGCTTAATAAGGGGAGCGCGAATGAACACGGCGCGCAGCGGCTCATTCAGCCCTTTTACCCGCAGCTCGGTCTCGAAGCTTTCCCGCTGCCGACCGAACGCGTTGCGGGCCACCGTCATATTCATCAGCCCGAGGTGCGCCTCTTCCTGGCCTTCGATCTTATCGGCCAGGACGATCAATCCCGCGCAAGTCCCGAATACGGGCTTCCCTCGTCCGGCGAAATCGCGAATCGCGTCCATGAACCCGTATTTGCGCATCAGCTTGCCGATCGTCGTGCTCTCCCCGCCGGGAATGACGATGCCTTGAAGCTCTTCCAGCTGCTTGGTCCGTTTCACCGCGACGGCTTCCGCGCCCGCCCGCTCCAAACTGCGCATATGTTCCGCTACCGCGCCTTGCAGCGCCAGCACGCCAATTTTCATATCGTTGTCACGCCTTTCTGCCTTGCCGTGTGAGCGTGTGGCCGATGGATCGCCCCAGCCGCTTACAGGCTGCGGTCCTGCATCCGGTCGGAGCCGACCAGCTTGGAAATTTCGATGCCCTTCATCGGCGTGCCGAGGTTCTTCGACACTTCCGCAATAAGCTTATAATCGTCATAGTGGGTTGTCGCCTCGACGATCGCTTTGGCGAACTTCTCCGGGCTGTCCGATTTGAAAATGCCGGAGCCGACGAATACGCCGTCCGCGCCGAGATGCATCATCAATGCGGCGTCAGAAGGCGTGGCTACGCCGCCCGCCGCGAAGTTGACGACCGGCAGCTTGCCGGTTTGGTGCACGCCGAGCAGCAAATCGTACGGCACACCCAATACCTTCGCCTCGTTGAAAAGCTCGTCCTTGGACATGCCCTGCACTTTGCGGATTTGACCCGTGATCAGACGCATATGGCGCACCGCTTCGACGATGTTGCCGGTTCCCGGCTCGCCCTTGGTGCGGAGCATCGACGCGCCTTCCTGAATACGGCGAAGCGCTTCGCCCAGATCCTTCGCGCCGCAGACGAACGGCACCGTAAACTCATGCTTGTCGATGTGGAACACGTCGTCGGCCGGCGTCAGCACTTCGCTCTCGTCAATGTAGTCGACGCCGAGCGATTCCAGCACCTTCGCTTCTACGTAATGGCCGATCCGCGCTTTGGCCATAACCGGAATCGAGACGACCTTCATGACCTCTTCCACCATCGTCGGATCAACCATGCGCGCGACGCCGCCCGCCGCGCGGATTTCCGAAGGCACCCGCTCAAGCGCCATAACGGCTACGGCACCGGCCGCCTCGGCGATTTTCGCCTGCTCGGCGTTCATCACGTCCATGATGACGCCGCCTTTTTGCATTTCCGCCATACCGCGTTTAACCGTTGTTGTTCCCGTTTCAATCGCCATCGATCTTATCCTCCCGATTCTCGAACGTTCTGAATTGTACTAAACTAATATTTTACATCAACCGGCCACTGGCTACAAGCCGCCCGGAGACTGTTTATCGCCTAGAACAAATCAACGATACCGGTGAACAGTCCCGCGAAGAAGTTGCGGATGCCGCGGAACATCAACCGCCACCAGCTTCCTTTTTTCACTTCATCCGCCGCCACCAGATTGACCGTTTTCTGCAGCTGCTTGCCCCCGTCATCCGTGTAGGCGTAAGTGACCGTGCCGACCTGCTGCCCCGCCGCGATCGGTGCGACCAGTTGATCCGCCGGCTTCACTTTCGTCTCAAGCACCTCTACCTTCGGCTCGCCGCCTTTGCGTACCAGGAATGTGACATCCGTTTCGGTGACGACCGGAACAGTAGTCTTGACGCCTTTGTTTATTTTGACCGTCTTGACGTTTTCTACTACCGACTTCGGCGCCACGATGGTTTTCGACTCGAAGTTGTTGAAGCCGTAATCGAACAGCTTCGCCGTTTCAAAAAAGCGCGACTGTATCGTCTTGGCTCCCATCACGACGCTGATCAAGCGCATGCCGTTGCGTTCCGCGGTTCCCGTAAAATTATAGCCGGAAGCCCCGATATAACCTGTCTTCATGCCGTCTACGCCTTCATAAGCGAACTGCTTGAAGTTCGTGACGTCCTTGTTGGAGGCGAGCATCCAGTTCCAGTTCACCATCGGCGCCGTATCCCGCGGACGAAACTTATAGGTGGGGATACTGGAGTACTCGAGAAACTCCGGGTAATCCTTCAGAATGATTTGCGCCAACTTGGCCATGTCGCGCGCGGAAATGAGCGTATCCTCCTGCAATCCGGTCGAACCGGTGAATTTTGCAGTCTTCAGGCCCAGTTTGCTTGCCGTTTCATTCATGATATCCACGAAGCCGGCCTCTGAGCCCCCGAGGTAGGACGCCAGCGCGATCGTCGCGTCGTTCGCGGAGCCGACCGCCATCGCGATGTACAAATCCTTAACCGAGTGCACGTCGCCTTCCGCCAGATAGATCTGCGAACCATCCGGCGGCGTCGATGCCGCTTCCTTACTCGTAGTTACCATTGTATCCCAGGCCAGCTGCTTGTTCTTGATTTTTTGAAGCACAATATACTCGGTCATCATCTTGGTCATACTGGCCGGCGGGCGCGATGCGTCCGCATTCTGCTCATACAGCACCTGGCCGGTTGCGGCATCCATCAGAATCGCCGACGCGACGCTGTCGCCGAGGGTAAACGAGCCTCCCTGCACCGGGGCGGAACCTGCACCTGTATCCGATTGGCCGTCGCTCTCCGCATACGAGGCGATCGAACCAAATGTCATGACTACCATCCATACGGCTAAAAAGCTGGAAACGGCCCTTCTCCACACGGCCGCCTTGCGATTCCATTTCAACTTCCCATTCTCCCCTTATCCATTAGTTTGTCCGTTCCTAATTGTAACACAGACCCTAGTAGGAGAAAACCGACCAATGGCAGGTTGATAGAGGAAACGTCAAAATTTGTCGATATGCGAAAAAGACAGACAGGCGGCGCGGCGGTCCGCCGGCCCGATCCTGTCTGCCCTCGCATCCCGTTGCCGAGTCAGCTCGATTACATGGAATAGTTGGGTGCTTCCTTCGTGATTTGGACATCGTGCGGATGGCTCTCCCGCAAGCCGGCGCCGGTAATGCGCACGAATTGCGTATCGTTGCGCAGCTCTTCAATCGTCTTGGTGCCGCAGTATCCCATACCGGAACGCAGTCCGCCGATGAGCTGGTGAACCGTGTCAGCCAACGGCCCTTTGTAGGCTACCCGTCCCTCGATGCCTTCCGGCACCAGCTTGTTCTCGTTTTCCTGGAAATAGCGGTCCTTGCTGCCTTCCTTCATCGCGCCGAGCGAGCCCATGCCGCGGTACACTTTGAACCGGCGCCCCTGGTAAATTTCCGATTCACCCGGGCTCTCTTCCGTGCCTGCAAAAAGACTGCCGATCATAATGCAGCTGGCGCCCGAGGCGATCGCCTTGGTGATGTCCCCGGAATATTTGATTCCGCCGTCGGCGATGATCGGTATTCCGTATTCCCGCGCCACCGTAGCGCAATCATAGATCGCCGTTATTTGCGGCACGCCGATGCCGGCGATAACGCGCGTCGTGCAGATGGAGCCCGGACCGATACCGACCTTAATGACGGACGCGCCTGCTTCGATAAGGTCACGCGTCGCGTCGCCCGTCGCGACGTTGCCGGCAATAATCGTCAGTTCCGGATAGTTGCCCCGCAAGCTGCGGACGGTTTCAATGATGTTCACATGGTGACCGTGCGCCGAATCGACGACGAGTACGTCCACTCCCGCCTGTACCAGAGCTTCCGCCCGTTCAAACGTATCCTTCGAGATGCCGACCGCCGCGCCGCACAACAGGCGCCCTTGCGCATCCTTGGCGGCATTCGGGAACTGGATCGCTTTCTCGATATCCTTGATCGTGATAAGCCCTTTCAGCGTATTCGTCTCATCCACCAATGGCAGCTTCTCGATCTTATGCTTCTGGAGCAGCACTTCGGCCTCCTGAAGCGTCGTGCCGACCGGTGCCGTGACCAATTTCTCATGCGTCATGACTTCCTGGATTTTGATCGAATAGTCGTGCACGAACCGAAGGTCGCGATTCGTCAGAATGCCGACAAGCTTCTGCTCCTTGTTAACGATCGGCACGCCGGAGATCCGGTATTTGCCCATCAGCTCCTCCGCGTCATACACATGGTGCTCGGGCGTCAGCGAGAACGGGTTCGTAATGACGCCGCTCTCCGATCTTTTGACCCGATCCACCTCTTCGGCCTGCTGCGCCACCGACATATTTTTATGGATGATGCCGACGCCGCCCTCCCGTGCTATCGCAATCGCCAAAGCGGCCTCGGTGACGGTATCCATGCCGGCGCTGATAAGCGGAATGTTGAGCTTGACCGCAGCGCCCAGCCTTACCGACACATCGACCTCCCGCGGCAGCACCTCCGACTTCCGAGGGACGAGCAGCACGTCATCGAACGTCAGCCCTTCCTTGGCGAACTTAGTTTCCCACACGATGATGTTCCTCCCTGATTACGTATTACGAAGCGAAAATGACGTTCCCCCCGCGCATATTATTGCAATATTAGCAGAGGGGTATAGGGCTGTCAAGACGACACCGGGTTCGTTGGCTTGACGGAAAAAGAAGGCTTTTAAAGTCTTTACCTTAACGATCGGAAGGCTTGTTCACGGCGATTTTTATAAGAATGATCGGGCAGTTCCGGTTGCAGCCTGCCCAAAGGTTTTGGCCTGGCAATCGTTCCCGGTCGGACGTGCTTTTCCGGTTCTGTCGCGTTTGTGGGAGCAAACGGAGATATCGTGTCTGAAGGAGGTATCGCGCGATCGGCCTGCCTGCAGGCGGCAAGACACAGAATAAACAGTAACAGAACGGTAATCAACCGTGGAAAAGCGTGCCGCCGCAACAGTACCACCTCATGATATCTGGATGCTTATAGTATGAGCGCGAGGCGCCGTTCCGCCTCGAAGGAGTTTCCGCCAGAACAGGACGATTCTGGCGGACACGACAAAAAAACCCGTTAAGCGCTGCCGAACAGGCAGACTTAACGGGTTTGTTCGTGCTTGGCAACGTCCTACTCTCCCGGGACCCTGCGGTCCAAGTACCATCGGCGCTGGAGGGCTTAACGGTAGTGTTCGGGATGGGAACGCGTGGATCCCCTCCGCCATCGCCACCAAACGGTGATGCTTGCAGAGCATTGCGCCCTGAAAACCGGATGCGAATGTAAAGTTGGCTGAAGTTCTTCCCCGCTC
>NZ_CAUPYC010000055.1:0-27793 GCF_963515335.1 uncultured Paenibacillus sp.
ACGCTGACCCATTTTCATCCTTCTGATGGTGCCGCGTCAGCGGCATGGTTGTCTATCTCGAAAAGATCGGGTGGGTGCAAACGAATGAACCATTTCCCAAATCGGATAAATACAGCAATCCGCATGTATCGTTGGACGGCAAGTACTGGTACGTATCTGTCGGCATCGAGCAGAAAACGGAAAAACCGGAACCGACCGGAGAAGTCATCGGCATTGATGTAGGCGTTAAGGAATTGGCCGTATGCAGCAACGGGATGATATTCAAAAACATCAACAAGTCTTCCGTCATAAGAAAGACGGAGAAGCGTTTGCGCAGGTTGCAGCGCAAGTCTTCCCGCAAATACGAAATGAACAAGGAGGGAAACCGTTTCGTCAAGACACGCAACCTTGTAAAAGTCGAAAAGTCTATCCGTTTGCTTCACCGGAAACTGACGAATATCCGTACCAATCACATTCACCAAGCAACAAGCGCGATAGCGAAAACCAAGCCGAACGCCGTTGTGTATGGAGGACTTGAATGTCATTGCGGACTTGCGATTGACCGCGGCTTGAACGCGGCTTTCAACCTATCGAAATTGGCGATCTGACACTTGAACGTTTATCGCTAATATGTAGGATTCGTTGCATCCGAATTTACGCCTGTGGAGTGTTATACCAAACGCGAGTAGCTCCGGCAAAAGCGGACACGTCGAAGCAGGAAGCAAACAAGACTTGTGCAGACTTGTACAATTTCTTGGCAACGGAACAATGAAAATCGACGTTACCGAGAAATGGCTCCCGGTCTATGAAGCGTTGGCCAGCGATGTTCGAATCCGGGTCATCCAATTGCTGGCCAAGAAAGAAATGAACATCAAGGAGCTTGCGGAAGCGGTCGGCCTCAGCAGCGCCATTATGACGATGCACGTGAAAAAGCTCGAGAAAGCGGGCATTATCCGCGCAACGATGGTTTCCAGCCGCGGCGGCGCGAAGAAGGTGTGCTCGCTCGTCACCGATTATATCGAGATCGCCTTTCCGTCGAAGGAGGAAGCAACACCGCGCGACTATCATCTGACGGAGGTATCTGTCGGCCATTATACCGATTTCGATATCGAACCGACCTGCGGCCTGGCGACGACCGAGAAGGTGATCGGCATTTTCGACGAGCCCCGTTACTTCCTCGACCCTGAGCGTGTCAACGCGAAAATATTGTGGCTCGCGCAAGGCTTCGTCGAGTATAAGGTGCCGAACTTTCTCATGAAGGGCGAAGAGCCCGTCGAGCTTGAGGTGTCGATGGAAATATCATCGGAAGCGCCGTTCGCCAACGATAATTGGCCCTCGGACATCTCGTTTATTCTCAACGGTGTCAAGGTCGGCACCTGGACGAGCCCCGGAGACTTCGGCGGCGGCAGCCGCGGCAAGTACACGCCGGATTGGTGGTGGAACGAGATCAATCAATACGGCTTGCTGAAGGTGCTCAAAATCAACCGCCAGGGCACGTTTATCGACGGCCGGCAGTTATCGGACATTACGATCGGTCAGGTGGATATCAAACGGAAGCAGTGGTCGTTCCGGATTGCGGTATTGGAGGATGCGGAAAATGTCGGGGGCCTGACGCTGTTCGGCTCCGGCTTCGGCAATTACAACCAGGACCTGCTGTTCAAGCTGTACTATGAAAAAGCCGAGCGATAAGGTCGTCGCCTCCGCACGGAACGAAAAAATGAACCAGCACCGAATGTTAACGGGTGCTGGTTCATTTTTGTATCTGTTAAGCTTTCGGAACGAGCTTGAGAACGGCGACGGATGTGATCGAACAGCCCGTCGCTGGTTTCCGCCGTACGCGCCGCAGCGAAGTAAATGTACCAGGCGCCGCTGATGAACTGTTTTTTATGTAAGAGGCGAAGTCCGCCCGTTACTCATCTTGTTCTGAACTCATGAACATAAATAGCCGTATCCCTGTCGGATACGGCCGTTTGTACCTATGTTTTTTTGATCAACCTTCGTTTATGACACGCAGCAAGGTGAACCGGTTAAGTCGAACCCGATGGGCTTCCTGCAAGCTTCGATCCGCCAACTCACGCTCCACGCCGAGCTCCTCCAGCGTTGAAGGCCCGCCGGCCGTGCGAATCAACTCCCTCAGCCGGCTTTCCCCCGGGATCCGGCTGATCGCAGCCTGAATCTCGTTCCAATGCGATTCGATCGCATGCCGCCGTTCGGCGGCACCGACCGCGGCGGGCAAGCCGCCCGTGCCGATCCGATGATACAGCGCAGCGATCAATGTGCATGCGACGCCGACCTTGGCGCCGTGAAGAAGCTGCCTGCGGCCTTCCCGCACAAACGCCATTTCCCAATAGTGAGACAAATGATGCTCGGCGCCCGATGCCGGATGTGACTGGCCGAATAAAAGCATTGCAATCCCGGATTGGATCAATGCGTCGATCAGAATCGTAACGCCTTCTTCGGTGCTCCCGCCGATCGCATCCGCGTTCTCTACACATGCCGTCAACGCTTGCTGCGTCAATTCGGCCGCTAGCGGAGAATAAGGCTCGCCGCCGGCCAAATGGCCGAACGTCCAGTCGAACAGGGACGTATATTTGCCGAGCATGTCTCCGAAGCCCGCCGCGATCAACGGCGCCGGTGCCGCGCGCAGGATCGAGATGTCCGCAAAGAGCGCGACCGGCCCGATTGCAGGCAATGTAATCTTCTCGCCGCGCACCAGAATCGGCGCTCCCTTGGAGGTAAACCCGTCGACCGACGGGGCTGTCGGTACCGATACGAACGGAATGCCGGTCGTATATGCGGCAAAACGGACGATATCATGAATCGTGCCCGATCCTGCCGCCACCGCAATATCCGCCTTCGTCCGCTGAATATCGAGAATGACCTGCATGATCGACGCTTCGTCCGCCACCACGTCGCCCTGCGCGTTCGGATTTACGATCGTCACTTCCGCCGCGAGTCCCGCAGCCTTTGCGTCACCAAGCAGACGCGCTCCGGCCGCCTCAAACGTCGTTAGGTCGCATACGATCGAGATTCGCTCGTCGCCCCTGTCCCGCAAATACGGCGCCACCTGTGCGATCGCCCCCGCCTCTACCGACAACCGTTCGGGGAACACCGATTCGTCGAGCGGCTCGTTCATGCGCTTCGCCGTATTTCTAATCGATTGCAATACATCCGTCATTAGAATTTCCCTCCGCTCCCACTTGTACTTACAAGTAACATTGTCCCTTTGCTTGCGATCATTTGTCAACACGCCGGCTCGCTGCTTTGAGAAAAATTTTTCCGATATCCTTCGAGATCAGGACACTTTTTCCGATAGGGTGAAAAAAGAGAGCCGCTGAGGTCCACACGGGACGAACGGCTCTCGCTTCTCAAACGGTTAATGTGGACGGCTACACTTTGAGTCGGATGACGTTCCAGGAAGCTTTGGCAAGCGATGCGTGCACGGTCGTACCGTCGACCGCCGCATTGCCGCCCTTATGCGGCTTGACGTTGTCGGGATTCGCTTCCGTATTGACCGCCTTCAGGTCGTCGTGCTGCAATACGATATGCTCAAGCACGCTGCAGCTACCGAAGCTCCGCAGATCGATCTCGAACGGGAGCTCGGCTTCCAGGTGACGGTTCACGGCAAACACCGTTACTTCGCCCTGTGCCTCGTTATGGACGGCGATCGTTTCTACGTACGGCACGTCCGTAATCTGCTTCGTGTCGTATTTGGGCGACGTCGCGAGCGGTACAAGCGCCTTGCCTCGGCCGTAAAGCGAGGCGTGCAGGAACGGATAAAAAATCGTTTGCCGCCACGCTCCGCCGCCACCCGACGTCATGATCGGCGCGATTACGTTCACGAGCTGTGCCAGGCAGCCGATTTTGACGCGGTCGGCATGCTTGAGCATACTGATCAGCATGCAGCCGACAAGCAGGGCATCCTCGTGGTTATAGATATCCTCAAGCTGCGGAGGTGCCTCTTGCCACGGTTCCATGACTCTGTCAGCCGCATTGGAGTGATACCAGACGTTCCACTCGTCGAACGACAGGAGCATTTTCTTCTTGCTGCGTTTCTTCGCCTTGACGTAATCGCACGTAGCGATAACGGAGCCGATGAAATCGTCCATCTCAACCGAGCGCGCCAGGAAAGTCGGCGTATCGTTCTCATGATTGCCGTAATATTGATGGAGAGACAGGTATTCGACATGATCATAGGTATGATCGAGAACAGTCGCCTCCCATTCCGCAAAGGTAGGCATGTTCCGATGGGAGCTTCCGCAGGCGACCAACTCAATGGTCGGATCGACCCATTTCATCACCTTGGCGGCCTCCAGCGACGCACGGCCGTATTCGACGGCATTCTTGTGGCCGATCTGCCACGGACCGTCCATTTCATTGCCCAGGCACCACACTTTGATATTGTGCGGCTGCTCGTAGCCGTGCTTGCGGCGAAGATCGCTCCAATAGGCGCCGCCCGGATGGTTGCTGTATTCGACGATATTGCGCGCTTCGTCCGTGCCGCGCGTGCCGAGATTGACGGCCATCATGACGTCGGTCTTCGCCTTTTTTGCCCAATCGACGAATTCGTTGAAACCGAAGGCATTGGTCTCGATGACGCGCCAAGCCAGTTCGAGCCGCCGCTTGCGGTCTTCCTTCGGACCGACCGAATCTTCCCAATTGTAACCGGAGACGAAATTACCGCCCGGGTAACGGACGATCGGCACCTTCAGCTCTTGCACGAGCTGCAGCACGTCCGTGCGGAAGCCGTGTTCATCCGCCTCCGGATGTCCCGGCTCGTAAATGCCGCCGTAAACCGCGCGCCCCAAATGCTCGATAAACGACCCGTAGAGACGGTCGTCGATTTCTCCGATCGCAAAATCCTTGTCGACAATCAATTTCGCTTTGTCAGCCATGCCTTGATTTCCTCCAGTTAATTAAAATATAAATTACATAATTAAATTATTAATATAAGTCTTACTATAAACGAATGTATACGTTTACGCAAGAGTGAATTTCTTTTTCACAGCGCATCCCTCGTTGGATAAAGGATTATCGCTTTCTCGGTTTCATTACCGCACTCCGGACGTTTCCCGATCGCGCCTACCGATTGGCAGCGGTCGAATTAATGCCGGATTCCGACGTTACTCCTAACTTTCGCTGCCTCCGCACACGTTTAATGGCGGATTCCGACGTTTTTTCTAAATTGCCCTTTTTCTCGTCTTCTGGCCGGTTTTTCCGGCTTGCAGGCTGCATCTGAGCGCCCTGCTTCCGCGACGGCACAAAAACGCCCTCACGCAGCCAATCGGCCGAATGAGGGCGTCTATACCTCTTGCATTGCACTTATTTGATAGGAGCTTTACCCCGCAAAGCCGCGGTCGATTCCCGCAAAACGAGCTCGGGCGCGAGCACGGCCCGGCGCGGACTTTCCCGGCGCGAGCCCTCCTGTTCGAGCAGCAGATCGACCGCCAGCTCGCCCATCCGGCCCGTCGGCTGCGCGACTGTCGTGAGCGGCGGGTCGGTCGCCGTCGCCAGAATCGTATTGTCGAAGCCGACGATCGACAGGTCGGCCGGAATGCGGAGGCCCCGTTCCTTGGCCGCCTGAAGCGCCCCGATTGCCAGCAGGTCGTTGCAGCAAAAGATCGCGGTCGGGCGATTGTCACCCGCCAGCCAATCGGTTGCGTTGCGCCTGCCGTCCTTCACCAGATCGGCGCCGTTGGTGCGAACGAGCGATTCATCCCATTCCAGCCCGGCTTCCTCACAGGCCTCGCGAAAGCCGCGAATGCGCTCCCGGCTGCTCACCAGCTTGGCGCTTTCGGCGAGCACGGCGATCCGTTTGTGCCCGAGACCGGCCAAATGGCCGCCGGCCAGGTAGCCGCCGGCATAATCGTCGATGACGACCGTGTCGACGTTCAGACCAGGAAGCTCCCGCGCGACGAGCACGACCGGCATCGACTTGCGAAGAACCGGCTGCAGCATGTCGCGGTGGTCCATCCCCGTGCCGACAATGATGCCGTCGACGCTTTTCTGCTGAAGAACCGACAAATACCGCTCCACCCGCTCGTCGTTGTTGTCCGTGCTGCAGATGAAGATCGAATAGCCGAGCTGATGCCCTCGATCCTCCACCGCCCGCGCAATTTCGGCAAAAAAGGGATTCGATATATCCGGGATCAGCAGGCCGAACGTGTACGTCTTTTTGCCCGTCAACGCGGCGGCGATTACGCTCGGCTTGTAATCGAGCCTCTCCATAACGGCAAATATCTCATTCCGCCGCTCCTCGCTGATTTTGCCCTTGCCGTTGATGACCTGGGAGACGGCGGCGATCGAAACGCCGGCCTCCCGCGCCACATCGTATATGGTTGCCTTCATCGCGACCACCGCCTCTTCCACTGTCTCGGAGGATCCATGCGCCCCGCCCGGGAATCCGTTGTCTTTTCATTATGAATAGACGGCCTGGAAGTTGCAACCTCACATTCCCGTTCACGCCGTTTACGTTGCATTTACGTCTGCGTTTGCGCCTTACGTTTGCGTTTACGTCGTTTGCGTTTGCGGCTTCGTCATGATCCACGCATGATCGGGATCGTTATGGAACTTCCACACCCGGCGAGGACCGGCCATCACGTTCAAATAATAACAATCGTATCCGGGCGGCGCGGACACGGGATGGTAGCCTTTAGGCACCAGCACGGCCTCGCCGTCCTTCACAACAAGCGTTTCGTCGAGCGAGCGGTCGTCGGTGTATACCCGCTGCACGGCGAAGCCCCGCTCCGGCTGCACACGGAAATAATACGTCTCCTCCAGCAGCGATTCGTCCGGCAGCGCGTCGCGGTCATGCTTGTGGGGCGGATAGCTCGACCAATGGCCGTTCGGGGTGAACACCTCGACGACCAGCAGGCTGTCGGCCGGTTCCGTCTCGGGCAGAATGTTATGGATCTGACGTTCGATATTGCCGTATCCCCGCGTCTCGACGCCGACATGCTCGGGCGCAATCAAGCGCGCCTCATGGTTTCCGAGCCCCGGCGCCTCGCAGA
The DNA here is from genome assembly GCF_963515335.1 of uncultured Paenibacillus sp. Taxonomy (NCBI): domain Bacteria; kingdom Bacillati; phylum Bacillota; class Bacilli; order Caryophanales; family Paenibacillaceae; genus Paenibacillus; species uncultured Paenibacillus sp. Next base: position 6,990 of record NZ_CAUPYC010000055.1, read on the forward strand.
CCGCCAGCTCGACGGCCGTCAATGCCGCCACTTCATACTCATCGTCGTTCGGCACGTATACGGAGTAAGGCGGCGTCCGTTCGAACACGCTCATCCGCTGCCCGATGCCCTTCCACTCGCGCCGCTTCGTCCGGACGTCCGCTCTGCCGCTCAGCAGCATGAGACAAACCTCGTTGCCGCCCGTTGTCTGACCGAACGCATGCCCCTCTTCGAGCCTGACGACGCGGAACCCGACATAAGTCCAGCCCGCGGACTCCGGCGTAATATGCAGCAGCGTCCCGTCCGCGCCGGGCGTCCGTTCCGGCTTTACAATCAATTCGGCCACAATGCCTTCCCCCTCCTAAAATGTTCCCGCCGGCTGCGCGGCCGCCAGCTCGACCGCTTCCGCGATTTTGACCGGACGTCCGAGATGCAGCGACAGCTTCGCGGCCAGCGCGATCCGTTCGGCCTGCATGCCGTCGCTGCCGTCAACCGGCAGCGGCTCACCGTGCAGCACGCTGCGCACGAACATGCGGGTCTCCTCGACATAAGCCTCGTTGTAGCGCTCCAGGAAAAAATGCAGCGGCTTGTCGCGCATAATGCCTTCGGCCGTGCTGATCTCCGCCGTGTTCGGATGATCGTTCGACACGGCCGCGCTGCCCTTGGAGCCGAACACCTCGATGCGCTGGTCGTAGCCGTAAACCGCCTTGCGGCTGTTCTCGATGACGCCGAGCGCGCCGTTTGCGAATTTCAGCGTGACGATCGCCGTGTCCACATCGCCGTATTGAGCGAACACCGGATCGATCAGCACGCCGCCCTGCGCATATACTTCCTCGATCTCGCTGCCGGACAGGAAGCGGGCGATATCGAAATCGTGAATCATCATATCCATGAAAAGCCCGCCCGACACCTTGATGTATTCCGGGCTCGGCGGATTCGGGTCGCGCGAAGTAATGCGCACGATATGCGGATCACCGATCGTTCCGGCCTGCACATGCTCGCGCAGCCGCTTGAAGTTATGGTCGAAGCGGCGGTTGAAGCCGATCTGCAGCTTGACGCCCGCCTTGCGGACCGCCTCGATCGCTTCCTCCGTCTGCCGGATGTCCATGCTGACCGGCTTCTCGCAGAAAATATGCTTGTCCGCCTGCGCCGCCTGCTTGATCAGCGGCACGTGCGTATCCGTTGTCGAGCACACAAAGACGGCGTCGATGTTCGGGTTGCCGATAATCTCATTGCTGTCCTTCGTTACCGTTCCGATGCCGCGCTCCGCCGCCCAGGCTTCCAGCTCAGGGCCTGCGAACAGGTCGCTGACCGCGACGATTTGCGCTTCCGGAAGACGAAGCAAATTGTCGGCGTGAATTTTGCCGATGCGGCCCGCGCCGATGATTCCGATTCTGAGTTTCTCCATTAGCTCCTGCCTCCCGCTTTATCCTGCTTTATGTGTGCTGCCGAACAATCGCATTTTTTCCTTGACCGCCGCTTTGACGGCCTCCCGCGCCGGTCCCAGATAGCTCCGCGGATCGTATGCCGCCGAATGCTCCTCCAGGTAAGCCCGGATTGCCGCCGTGCAGGACATCTGGTTATCGGTGTTGACGTTGATCTTGGCCGTGCCGAGCGAGATCGCCTGCCGGATTTCCTCGTCCGGAAGCCCGCTTCCGCCGTGCAGCACGAGCGGCAGGCCGGTCAGCCGCCGGATTTCCCCCATCCGGTCGAAGCCGAGCTTCGGCTGCCCGCGGTACGGCCCATGAACCGAGCCGAGCGCGGGAGCCAGACAGTCGATGCCCGTCTGGCGCACCAGCCGCACGCACTCCTCCGGGACGGCGTACATACCATCGGCCTCGTCGACGACCAGATCGTCCTCGCGCCCGGTAATGCGGCCGAGCTCCGCCTCGACCGAGGCGCCCAGCACATGCGCCGCCTCCGTCACCTTCCGCGTGATCACAATGTTCTCCTCCAGCGGATGGTGGGATGCGTCGATCATGACGGAGGTGAACCCCGCCTTCAGCGCCCGGATGCAGACTTCGTAGGTCGAGCCGTGATCGAGATGCAAAGCGACCGGCACCGTAATGCCGTAATGGTCGATCAGCGCGTTCACCATGCCCGCGATGCACGGCAGCCCGCCCATATACGGGATGTAAGCCTCGCTGACGCCGAGTATGACCGGCGACCCTTCCTCCTCCGCCGCCTGCAGAATCGCCTGCGTAAACTCCAGATTATTCAGGTTGAACTGGCCGACGGCGTAACCGCCCGCCGCCGCCTCGTTCAGCATTTCCGTCATGGACACCAGCGCCATGAACCCTTCCACTCCTTCGGCCTTATGACCCGAACCGGCTGATTACCAGCGCGCGGTGACCATTTTTTTACGGGTATAAAATTCAACGCCGTCCGTGCCGTTCGCATGCAGATCGCCGTAGAACGACTTTTTCCAGCCCGAGAACGGGAAGAATGCCATCGGCGCGGGCACGCCCAGGTTGACGCCGAGCATGCCGGCATCGATCGTTTCGCGGAACTGCCGGACCGCGCTGCCGCTCTTGGTAAAGATGCATGCGCCGTTCGCGAAGTCGGAACGGTTCGAGATTTCGATCGCTTCCTCCAACGAATCGGCGCGCACGACCGACAGCACCGGCGCGAAAATCTCGTCCTTCCAGATCGCCATATCCGTCCCGACACCGTCAAAAATCGTCGGCCCGACGAAGTAGCCGCTGCCGTCGCATGCGGCGTCCTTGCGGCCGTCACGCAGCAGCAGCGCGCCCTCGCGCTCGCCGGTTTCGATGTACATCACCGTCCGATCCTTATGCGGTCCGCGGATAACGGGGCCCAGGAATACGCCCTCCTCCGCTCCGTTGCCGATCGTGATCCGGTCGGCCGCTTCCTTCAGCTTGGCAACCAACCCGTCGCCGATTTCCCCGACCGCGACCACCACCGAACAGGCCATGCAGCGCTCGCCGGCCGAGCCGAAGGCGGCGTTGATAATTTCCTTCACCGTCAGGTTCAGATCGGCGTCCGGCATGACGATCGAGTGATTTTTGGCGCCGGCCAGCGCCTGCACCCTTTTGCCGTGGGCGGAAGCGGTTTTGTACACATACTCCGCCACCGGCTGCGAGCCGACGAACGACACCGCCCGGATGTCCGGATGCTCGAGAATGCCGTTCACCACGTCATGCGCCCCGTGCACGATATTCAGCACGCCGTCCGGCAGCCCGGCTTCCTTGAACAGCTCGGCCAGCCGGTTCGCGAGCAGCGGCGTCCGCTCCGAAGGCTTCAGCACGAACGTGTTGCCGCAGGCGATCGCGAGCGGGAACATCCAGCAAGGCACCATCATCGGGAAATTGAACGGCGTAATGCCGGCTACGACGCCGACCGGATAACGGTACATGCCGGATTCGAGGTTGGAGGCGATGTCGGGCAGCTGCTTGCCCATCATCAGGCTGGGCGCGCCCGCGGCGAACTCGACGCATTCGATGCCGCGCTGCACTTCGCCGTACGCTTCGCCGTAGCTTTTGCCGTTCTCCTGCGTGATCAGCCTCGCGAGCTCTTCCCATTGGTCGACGAGCAACTGCTGGTACTTGAACAGGATGCGCGCGCGCTTCGGCACCGGCGTGCGGCTCCAGGACGTGAAAGCCTTCCTGGCGTTTTGCACCGCGCGGTCGACATCGGCCTTCGAGGACAAAGGCACCTCCGCGATCACCTCCTCCGTCGCCGGATTGTACACCGGATCCGTTGCGGTTGCGGACGACGCCGTCCATTCGCCGCCGATCCAATTTCTCAACACTGTAGCCATCGTAAAATGTTCCCCTTTCATTCCGATCCCGTCTGTTCGGGTCAGGATACCGTAATTTCACCGCGCTCGCAGCGGGCGATATAGTCGTGCACCACGTCCGCGGTCGGCATGGCGTCCGAGCAGCTGTGGCTCGAAATAACGATGCAGGCGGAGGCGCTGCCGAACGACATGCTGTCCTCGAGCGGCCAGCCCTCCATGACGCCGTACAGGAAGCCGGCCGCGTAAGAGTCGCCGGCGCCGAACGTTTTGACCACCTTGGCCGGATAGCTGTTCGCGCGGTGCTGCTTCCCGTCCCTGGTGTAAGCGATCGAGCCTTCCTTGCCGTGCTTGATAATGACGATCTGAGCGCTGTAATCGAACCACTTGTTCGCCGTCACGCTGTCGCTCCGGTCCGGATTGCGGTCGAACACCTCCATCATGTCGAACTCCTCGCGCGTGCCGAGAATAATGTCGCACTTCTCGGCGGCCAGGTTGTAGTAAACCGCCGTCTCCTCGTCCGACTTCCAGGTATAAGCCCGGTAGTCGAGGTCGAACGCGACGACCGTGCCGTGCCGCTTGGCGTAGTGCAGCGCCTGGAACACCGCTTCGCGCGACGGGCTCTGCGCCAGCGCCGTCCCGGAGATGAGCAGCATTTTCGCGTTCGCGACCAGCTCTTCGCTTACCTCGCCGGGCGTCAGCTTCAAGTCCGCGACATTGTCGCGGTACATGAGAATGCTGCAGTCCGTCGGGCTTTTGATTTCAGTGAACGCCAGGCCCGTCACCGCGCCGGTCCGGTCCGTCACGACGTTCGACGTATCGATGCCGTCGCGGCGCAGATAATCCGCGATGAAGCGGCCCATCTGGTCGTCGGCGATTTTGCCGATGAAGGCGGTCTTCTTCCCGAGCCGCGACAGCCCGATCGTAATGTTGGCCGGCGAGCCGCCGACATATTTGGTGAACGTCGACGTTTCCTCCATCGGACGGTTGATTTCGTTCGCGTTCAGGTCGATGCACAGCCGTCCGATCGCCACAAAATCGATGGGCCTGTGCTGCGGGAATTGGACATAGGTCATGTCGCGTTACCTTCTTTCCTTCGTGATAAGCGATTCGATGTAAATAAGCGCGTTGCGGGCGTATTCATAGGCCGGATGCTCGGCCGGATCCTGCTCGCCCTCGAGCATCGCCCAGCCGTCGTAGCCCCGTTCGACCAGCTCCCGGAAAATCGGGGCGAAGTCGATGCAGCCGTCTCCGGGTACCGTGAACACGCCTTTGCGGATGCAGGTGACGAAATCGGCGTTCTCCGCGCGGGCCTCTTGCAGCACCTGCGGACGGATATCCTTCAAATGCACGTAAGCGACACGATCGTAATGCTTGCGCAAAACGGCGACCGGATCGGCGCCGCCGTAATACGCGTGCCCCGAGTCGAACAGCAGGTAAACCAGCTCCGGATCGGTCTTCGCCATGAGCCGGTCGATCTCCTCCGGCCGCTCCACCACCGTCCCGCCGTGATGATGATATGTCAGCTTCAAGCCGTACTCGCGGGCGATCGCGCCGGCCGCGTTCAGCCCTTCGGCCAGGCTCGCCCAGCTCGCCTCGTCGAGCCTGAGCACTTCCTTCTCGTTCGGCGTGCGCCGCGGATCGAAGTGAAGCGAGCCTCCGACCTCGCAAGTACTGATGACGGTGCTGCCCATTTCGCGCAAAAACTCGACATGCTTGCGGTACGCCCGCAGCTCCTCTTCCCGGCAGGCCGGATCGGAGAAAAGCACCGATTTCCACTGGGAGGTCAGCTGAATGCCGCGCTTGCCCAGCTCCGCCTTCAGGACGGCCGGATCGGTCGGATATTTGCGCCCCATCTCCGTGCCGGTCAGGCCCAATCGCCGGATGTCGTCCACGATCTGCTCGAACGTCGTGTCGGCGCCGTGCTCCCGAACGTCCTCTCCGATCCAGTTGATCGGATGAATGCCGAGCTTGAAAGGAAGTTGTTCCATTGTCATTCGTCCTGTTCCCCTCTCTTAACGCAAGCTGACGGCGCTTATCCGCTCCTGCATCTCGACGCCCGCCTTTACGACCTTCTCGCTGACGGACACCTGCGGCACGCCGACGTTCCACCACGATTCATAACCCGACGTATTCGTGCCGGCCAATACCGGAATTTCGATCAGCGTCGTGACCGTTTCGCCGCGCGCCCGCCGGATCGCCTCCGCCAGCTGCTCCGCGTTCTCCGCCTTGTAGGCCTTCGCTCCCAGACTGCGCGCATGAGCCGCAAAATCGATCGGCAGATAGCCGCCGGTCAGCCGGCCCGTCTCCTGCGAGCGGTAGCGGAACTCGTTGCCGAAGCCGTCGCTGCCGTGTCCGCGCTGCAGGTTGTGAATGCATTGAAATCCGTGGTTGTCGAACAGAAGAATTGTAATTTTGCGGCCTTCCTGCAGGCTGGTAACCAGCTCGGAATGCAGCATCAGGTAGCTGCCGTCGCCGACGATCGCGTACACTTCGCGGTCCGGCTCGGCCAGAGCGGCGCCGAACGCGCCCGAAATCTCATAGCCCATGCAGGAGAAGCCGTATTCCATGTGGTACGTCTTCGGCTGCTCCGGTCTCCACAAGCGGTGCAGGTCGCCGGGAAGGCTGCCCGCGGCGCATACGACGACGGCCGACGGGTCGATCGCCTCCTGGATGGCGCCGAGCGCGCGCGTTTGCGAGAAGCCGGCTTCGTGCTCCTCGGTATACAGGCGGTCGACCTCGTCTTCCCATTGCTTGCGCAACGCCTTGATCTGCGCGTCGTCATGCCCGCTCTTGTAAGAAACGTCCGCCAGCGCGGCATGCAGCGCCTTCAAGCCTTCTCGGGCGTCCGCCGTCAGCGCGGCGCCGTTCAGCTTCGACGAGTCAAACGCGCACACGTTAATGTTCAGGAACTGCACTTCCGGATGGCCGAACGCCGATTTGGACGATGTCGTAAAATCGGAGTAGCGCGTGCCGACGCCGATGATCAGGTCCGCCTCCCGCGCCAACAGGTTGGCGGCAAGCGTGCCGGTCACGCCGATTGCGCCGACGTTCAACGGGTGATTCCACGGCAGCGAGCTTTTGCCCGCCTGCGTCTCCGCAACCGGAATGTTGAACGCCTCCGCGAACGCGGCCAGCTCGGCCGTCGCTTCGGCGTAAAGCACCCCGCCGCCGGCGATGATGAGCGGCTTCCGCTTGCCGGCAGCCAGCCCGGCCGCGCGCGCCAGCGCGCTGGGCGCCGGAGGACGGCGGTCCAGGTAATGCACTTTTTTGTCAAAGAACGAAACCGGATAATCGTACGCTTCGGCCTGCACATCCTGCGGCAGCGCCAGCGTGACCGCCCCGGTCTCGGCCGGGTCCGCAAGCACCCTCATCGCCTGCGGCGCCGCCGTCAGCAGCTGCTCGGGCCGGACGATCCGGTCCCAGTATTTGCTGACCGGCTTGAACGGGTCGGTTGCCGAAATCGTGTAGTCGCTCGTTACCTCCAGCTGCTGCAGAACCGGGTCCGGCTGCCGCGAGGCGAAGTTATCGCCGGGAAGCAGCAGGACGGGGATCCGGTTCACCGTCGCCGTCGCGGCCGCGGTCACCATATTGAGCGCGCCCGGCCCGATCGATGTCGTACAGGCGAAAATCCGCTTCCGGTTGCTTTGCTTCGCATAGGCGGCCGCCGCATGCACGATGCCTTGCTCGTTCTTGCCCTGGATGAAAACCAAACTGCCCGCGCTGCGCTCCAGCGCCTCTCCGAGGCCGGTCACATTCCCGTGACCGAAAATCCCCATGACGCCCTGCACGAATTTCGTCTCCACGCCGTCCACGGATACATATTGCGCATCCAGAAACCGCAGCAGCGCTTGCGCCATCGTCAATCGAACCGTCTTCATAACCGTACCCAGGCCTCCTTCAAAATGCTTTGTTTATTTCATCAGGTTAAGCGCTGTACCCAATGTGACAATAAAAATGCTTTCTGACCGGAAGCATTGGGGGTTAAGCGCTTTATCTATGGTTCGATCGTACACCAAACGCCTGTATTTGGCAACGATTTTTTGAAGCGCTTTCCCCCACGCAGCCGGCTGCGACAAAGGCCGCTAACGCCGCGGCCGTTATCGCACGGTTGCCGGCAAACCGGTCACGTCCCCGTCTCCTCCGAAAAGACGCTCATGGAAGGCCGCGCCACGGATGAGCGTTCAACGAGCTCGGGCAGCATCACGATTTTGCGTCTTGCGGACGAGGGCTCCTTCAATTTGTTCAAAAGAAGGTCGACCGCCATCCGTCCCATCTCCCGCATCGGCTGCGCGATCGTGGTCAACGGCGGATATACCGCCGTCGCGCGGCTCGTGTTATCGAAGCCGATAACCGATAAAGCATCTGGTACGGAAATCCGGCGCTCGTTCGCCGCCTGGATGGCCGCCGCGGCCAATTGATCGTTGCATGCGAAAACGGCCGTTATGCCCGAATGTCGGTCGAGCAGCCCGCCCACCGCCAGCGCCGCCTGCTCCGCGCGGCCGCCGCCGACCCGGACGACAAGCTCCGGCTTGAAGGACAATGACGCCTCCTCCAGCGCCGCCCGGTATCCGCGGATTCGCTCGTTGCTGCTCGTGACGCTTTTCTCCTCGGCGATGATGGCGATGCGGCGGTGCCCCTTCGCCAGCAAATGATGAACCGCGATTCGGCCGCCCAGAAAATCGTCGACCAGCACGGAATCAATCGCCAAAGTCGGAATATCCCGCGACAGCAGCACGACAGGCACCTTCCTCATCAATTCCGCGATAATCTCGCCGTTCACGAGACCGGTGGCGAAAATCACGCCGTCCACCCGGTTATGCCGCAGCATCGCGATGCTACGTTCCGTCCGTTCCGGCAAATGATCCGTACTGCACACGATTGTGCCGAACCCCTCCTCATAAGCGCGTTCCTCGATATGACGGGCGATTTCGGCAAAGAACGGATTGGTCAGATCAGGCAAAATAATCCCCAGCGTTTGCGCGGAATCGAACCTGTCGGCAGCGTCATGGGAAGCTTTTTTTTGCCGTTCCGGCTGGGCCTTGAGCGGTCCGTATTTTCTATACACTCTGCGACAACCGCCTTCCTCGATCGACCTGTTGTTATCCGGCTGCGAGCCGGCTGGGGCTTACGTCGTCAGTGGCTCCGGAAAATGACTGCGGACAACCCGTTCGGTCGTCTCCTTGCCGGTCTTGATCGTCCGCTCGGCCTCCCAGCCCCAATATTCGGGACGGAACAGTTCGACCGACACCATCTCCGAGTAACCCAGTTCCTTCAAGGTCGTCAAAATCGCTTCCAGATCGACCGCGCCATGGCCCGGCCATACCCGATGATGGTCGCGCAGCGCGCCCGCCGGCAAATCCTCGCAATCGTCGATGTGGAAAATGAAAATTTTGCCGGGATCGGCCGCCCTCAAATCCTCCAGCCTGGAGTTCATCGCATGGAAATGGAAGCAGTCCAGCACGATGCCGACGTTGTCCCGGTTTGCGGCTTTCACGATATCGTATGCCTGGCCGAACGTGTTGACCGAGCAATTCGGATAGCCGACGAACTCAAACGCCAAACCGACCCCATGCGGCTCCGCCATATCCGCCAATTCGTGAAGGACGCGCACCGTTTCCGTCTTGATCTCCTCGCGCGTATAGTCGCCGATGTCGAAGGTAGGCACGACGACGATTTTTTTGCAGCCGATCACATTGCCGATGCCGCACAGAAAGTTCAGGTCCTCCTTGATTTGACGGAAGCCCGCCTCGTCCCTGAAATTGATATATTCCAAGGCGTTGAAGGCGTAAGGCTTGATAGGGCTGCGGTCGAAAAAGTCTTTCAATTCCGAGACCGAACGGGTCGCCAAATACTCCTTCAGCTTGTCGAGCCGGATCTCGATGTAATCGTAGCCGTGCTTCTCGCACAAGGCCAGATCGGTTTCCAGATTCGAATTGTTCAGGGTCGTGGCCTGATTAAAAGCAATTTTCATCGGTTTCTCCTCCGCTTGGAACGCTATGTTCTTTTATTTTTTCTGGAATCGATGAGAACGGCCGTTACGATGATCCCGCCCTTCAGAATTTGCTGCCAATACGAGGAAACCCCCAGCAGGTCGAGTCCATTGTTCAATACGCCGATGATGAGGGCGCCGATGATCGTACCCGGAATCGTTCCGATTCCGCCCGACAGGCTGGTGCCGCCGATGACGGCCGCCGCGATGGCGTCGAGCTCGTACATGACCCCCATGCTCGGCTGGCCGGAGCTGATCCGCGCCGTCAGCATCATCCCCGCGATTGCCGCCAGGAAGCCGGCATAGGCATAGATCATGATGCGGTAACGGTCGACATTCACGCCCGCGATTTTCGCCGCTTGCTCATTGCCGCCGATCGCATACGTATATTTGCCGAACTTCGTCTTGCTGAGCAGGAAATGCGAGATGACGCCGAGCAGGATGAAAATGATGATCGGAAACGGAATGCCGAGAATCGAGCCTTTGCCGATGAACATGAACGATTCCGACAGATTGGCGATCGGTCTGCCTCCGCTGTACAGCAGCGCGAGTCCGCGCGCGGCGGTCATCATGCCGAGCGTGGCGATAAAAGCCGGAATTTTCCCCTTCGCCGTAATGAAGCCGTTGACGAAGCCCGCGAATGCGCCGATGGCGAGGCCTGTCAGGATCGGCACGATGAGCGGATATTCGCCCGGCTGCGCCATGCTGGCGACAACGACGGACACCAATGCGATGACCGAGCCGGAAGACAGATCGATGCCGGTCGTGATGATAACCATCGTGACGCCCATCGCCACGATGCCGATAAATGAAATTTGCCTGACGATATTGATCAGGTTCTGGGTGACGAGAAACGAATCGGACAGGAACGACATGAGGATAACCATGCCGATCAGGACGAACAGCATGCCGAATTTGCTCATTACCTGCGAGACGGCGCCTTTACGGCCCCGATATGCGGTCAGGAGTCCGCCGCCGGTTGTTTCTTCGATTTTCGCGCTCATAATATACCTCCTGCTTTTGATTAGTTAGCTGTAAGCCAGCTCCATGATGCTCTCTTGGGAAGCTTTCTCCCGTGACAGCTCGCCTTTGCGCCTGCCTTCATGCATGACCACGATCCGGTCGCTCATGCCGAGCACCTCGGGCAGCTCCGACGATATCATGATGACCGCCTTGCCGGTCTGGGCCAGCCTGGACATCAGCTTATGGATTTCCGCCTTGGCGCCGATGTCGATGCCGCGGGTGGGTTCGTCGAGAATAAGGATATCGGGGTTGTTCATCAGCCATCTGCCGAGCAGCACCTTCTGCTGGTTGCCCCCGCTCAAATTCATGATCTGCTGGTTCAGGCTGGGCGTTTTGACGTTGAGCCGCTCCACGAATGCCTTGCACATGTCGTTGACGAGCTTGCCTTTGATGTAGCCGTTGCTTATGAAGTTGTCGATGCTGGAAATAATCATGTTGTCCTTCACCGACAGGGGCAGGAAGGCGCCGGTAATTTTGCGGTCCTCCGTAAGGAGCCCGATCTTATGGCGAATCGCATCCTGCGGCGATTTAATCGTCACCTTCTTGCCATTAATATGAATCTCGCCGGAGTCCGCCGGATGGATGCCGAAGATCGTCTCGATCACTTCCGTGCGCCCCGAACCCATGAGGCCCGCAATGCCGAGTATTTCGCCTTTGCGCACTTCGAAGCTGACGTCCTCGAATACCCCCTTCCTCGTGAGGTTTCTTACAGATAACACGACTTCCTCAATGCTCGCGGGCTCCTTGTGGAAAACCTGCTTGATTTCCCTGCCGACCATCATTTGAATAAGCGTATCCTGCGTCAAATCGGACGCCGCCTGCGTGCCGATGTATTGTCCGTCTCTGAAAACCGTAATATCGTCGCTGATGCGGAATATTTCATCCATTTTGTGCGAGATATAGATGATCGTGACGCCTTTTTTCTTGAGCGAGGCGATGATGGAGAATAACTGCTCGACTTCTTTCTCGGTAATCGCGGAGGTCGGTTCGTCCATGATGATCAAATCCGCATTGTGGGATACGGCAGTCGCGATTTCGACCATCTGCATATTCGCGATGCTCAGGTCGACCATTTTTACTCTCGGGTCGATATTCATGTTCAATTCCTGGAACAGCCGTCTGGCTTCCTCGTCCATCTTCTTGCGGTTAATCCAGCCGAAGCCCTTGGTCTCTTCGCGCCCCAGAAAAATATTCTCCGCCACCGTCATATGCGGAATCGGGCTCAATTCCTGATGGATCATTGAAATGCCGAGCCGAATCGCATCCCTGGATCCGTTCAGCTTGACGCTCTCGCCCTTGTAACGGATCGTTCCGCTGTCAGGCGTATAGATGCCGAAAATAATTTTCATCAAGGTGGATTTGCCGGCGCCGTTCTCGCCCATCAGGGCATGGACGGTACCCTTGCGGACCTTCAGACGAATGTTATCGAGCGCCTTGACGCCCGGAAATTCTTTCGTTACGCCGTCCAGCTCCAGGATGTATTCGGAATCCATGTCATCACCGCCCTTTATGGTTGTCGGAAAAGGGAGACCAGGCATCTCTGCCCGGCCTGCCCCGCTTCGTTACCGTTAGCCCTGCCACTTCTTCACGTACTCTTCCACATTCTCCTGCGTGACCAGCTCGAACGGCACGTTGATCATTTTGTTGTCGATCTTCTCGCCGCGCGCCGCTTTGATCGCGGTTTCGACTCCGATCTGTCCCTGGCCCATCGCGTTCTGGAACGCCGTCACCTTCAGCTGCCCTTTTCGCACATATTCCAGTGCATCCATCGTGCCGTCGATGCCGGCAACGATCGTATTTTCCAGCTTGCCTGCCGCTTCCAGCGCCATGATCGCGCCGATCGCCATTTCATCGTTGTTGGAGACGATGGCGTCGATCTTGTCGCCGGATTGAATCCAGTTCTCCATCAGCGTCAAGCCTTCCGCTCTTTGCCAGTTCGCGGTCGCTTCACGGATGATCTTGATGTCCGGATACTTGGCGACGACGTCTTTGTTGCCTTGCGTCCGTTTCACCACGGCCTCTTGACCGAGCTGGCCGTTCATGATCGCGATGTTGCCTTTGCCGCCGAGCAGCTCGGCCACCTTCTCCATCTGGATCGTTCCGGCTTCGAGCGATTCGGAGCCGACGTAAGCGTATACTTTCTCGAGCGCCGATTCGTTCGGCATACGGTTGACCGCGACGACCGGAATGTTGGCGGCACTCGCCGCGTCGAGCATCGGGTCGACCGCTTCCGTCTCAACCGGGATCAGGATGATCGCGTCCACCTTCTGCGTCACGAACGTCTCCATCTGGGAAAGCTGCTTGCCGGAGTCGTTCTTCGCGTCGACCATTACGACCTCGATGCTGTCGTCGGCCTCGTCGACCGCTTTAATGGAGTCATACAGGTACGACAGCCATTTGTCGTCGAAGATCGGCATGGCGGCGCCGATTACGATTTTGTCTTTTTTCTCTCCGCCTGCGTTTGCCCCGGCGTTTGCATCTGCCGCTTCAGCGTTTGCTCCGGCGTTCGATCCCGCATTCGTCGCTTTCGCGTCTCCGTTCGATCCGCCGTTGCCCGTTCCCCCGTTGTTCGCTCCGCAGCCTGCCAGCAGTAACGCGACCAAACCGACGATCAAAACCAAAACCCAACCTTTGCTTTTTTTCATGCTTGGTGAACCCTCCTGGTTTATGTTTTTGGTAACGCTTTCAAAACCTTTCCGAACGTTGGTGCGATTCGAAGGCCTCCCTTCACGTTCATCGCTCTGACTGGTCTGGATGTGTGGTTGCTCCTGTTTGGATAAAGCCATTTTTGTCGGATTTAGGGTAATCGGTTACCCTAATGTGACCATTATATTTGACGTTCACCGTTTTGACAAGTGTTTTATAAAGCGTTTACAAAGTCATTCTTGGGTGTATTTTCGATAAATCAGTAATAAATCTCACTGAATCTCGGTTTTTTTCTCGAATGCATATTATTTTGAGGTTAATCGGTTACCCTGATGAGATCTAACCAAGAGAATGAGGCAAGCGGCGAGTATTGTGCCTTTTTGACAGGCGAAATTTCATTTATTAATCTATACCAAATCAAAGGGGCACATTAATGTGCCCCTCCCTCCCTTCTTGCTCCATATTAGACCATTCAAGTAAAATACCCAGATACTCCACGCATAGTTGAAAATTCTCTCAGCAAAAAAAGTAAGATAAAAAATGATAGGACTAGACCAAATAGTCGAAATGATAACCATGGGTCGATTAGCTGGAAATGAAGCAGCTAGTGCCAAGAATGAAGGAATTAATAGCTTAAATAGTCTTTCATGATTCCTCCAAATATAATTTTGTTAAAAACTTTCCAAAAACAGCTTTCATAGCTTCGCCGTCGACTCCCGAATCGAGAGCCCGGGGAGCATCCGGATCCGCTGCTTCGGCGCGTCGGCCTGCTCGATTTTGCGGATGATCGTGTCCGTCACATGCTTGCCCAGCTCGCTGACCGGCATGGATACGGAAGAGAGTTTGGGCGTTACGAGCGAGCAAAGCGGCGTATCGTCGAACCCGATGACCGACAGCTCGTCCGGCACCGGGATGCCGCGCGCCTTGGCCGCTTGCAGCACGCCGATGGCCAACACGTCGTTGCAGCCGAAAATCGCGCTTGGCCGGTCCGGACGGTCCAGCAGCCGTGCGGCGGCCTCTTCCCCTGCCTGATAGGTGGAGCCCCCGATGACGATCAGGTCCTCCTCAAAGGGAATACCTGCCGTTTCATGCGCATTTTTATAGCCGCGAATGCGCTCCACGCTGCTGATGGAGTCCTCGCCGACGACGCCGATTCTCCGATGGCCGAGCTGATGCAAATATTCCGTCGCCATGTAACCGCCCATATAATCGTCCACCGTGATGCTGTCGACCGACAGATCCGCCCGCTCGTGTGCGAACAGCGCGACCGGCACATCGTCGCGGATCAGCTCCTTCAGCAATTCCTCATTCTTGAACTTGGAGGCGATAATAAAGCCGTCGACGCGGCGCTGCCTGAGCAGCGTCACATGCCGCTCCTCCTTCTCGGGATCGTTGTCGGTGCTGCACAGCACGACATTATAGCCGAGCTCCTGGCCCCGAACCTCGATATGCTTCACGAACTGGGCGTAAATCGGGTTGTCGATATCCGGAATGAAGAACGCGATTTGGTAGGTAGACTTCCCTTTCATGGCCGATGCCAGCATGTTGGGCCGATAGTTGAGGTCGTCCATGATTCGGGTGATGCGCTCGCGCGTTTTTTCGCTGATTCTTCCGGTATTGTTAAGCACTTTCGACACGGTCGCCGTAGAGACGCCCGCAAGTCTGGCTATGTCGTAAATCGTAGGTTTCATCCGAACA
This sequence comes from uncultured Paenibacillus sp., assembly GCF_963515335.1. Classification (NCBI taxonomy): domain Bacteria; kingdom Bacillati; phylum Bacillota; class Bacilli; order Caryophanales; family Paenibacillaceae; genus Paenibacillus; species uncultured Paenibacillus sp. Next base: position 22,085 of record NZ_CAUPYC010000055.1, read on the forward strand.
CTCTTCTCCTTCGGCATTGGAGCGGGCGCCCCTCCCGCGATAGCGGCGGCGCTTAAGGCTCTTCCCCATTATAAAGAGCGGAACGACTTTCCAGCAACCATATGCGGGCGAAAAATTAATTTGTGGCCGAGGGAGCGAATTTTGCGCTCTCGGCATACTTTTGCCGGTAGCGGGCGCGTGAGGGAACAAAATCCGCCGGCTCAGCTGCGGTAATGGTGCAAGGGATAAAGGAGGCTTGAGGCGGGAAATGCCGGATTTACCGAATTTAAAAACGGCGCCTCTCGGCGCCGTTCAAGCTGCTGCTCCTATATGATGCGTTTGCCGAGCACCGAGGTGATGAGCCCTACCGCGAGCCTTGCGGTGCGCCGGTTATCGTCCAGCAGCGCATTGACTTCCGTCACGTCCATCGACGTGATGCGGCCCGATTCAGCCAGCAGCTCGAGCGCGAAATGCGCCTCGCGATACGACAGGCCGCCCGGCACTTGCAGGCCGACCCCGGGCGCTTCCAGCGGATCGAGCACATCGGTGTCCAGGCAAACATGAATGCCGTCCGTACCTTTTCCGGCAATCCGCAAAGCCTGTTCCACGACACGTTCGATGCCCATCCGGTCGATCTCGTGCATCGAGAAGAAGGCGATGCGCTCCGAACGGATCCATTCTCTCTCGTTCGGTTCGAGATCCCTGAGACCGATCAGCACCACATTCTGTTTGCTTATCGGCAAACCCGAACCCGGAATATCCGCCAGCGTGAACGCCGATCTGCCGAGGGCGACGGACATCGCCATTCCGTTGACATGTCCGAGCGGGGTCGTCTCCTCCGTATTGACGGCCGCATGCGCGTCGAAGCAGACGACGCCCAACCGCGAATAATGCCGTGTCAATCCGGCAAACGCGCCGATCGATACCGAGCGGTCGCCTCCCAGCACAAGCGGAAAGCTCTGCGCGCCGACCGCCTCCGACACTTTGTCCGCCACGCTGCGGCTCATCGCCTTGACCGCTGCCAGGTGCTGGACGCTCCCTCGACCGCCCGCAGCCGCCCCCGCGTCGGAAGACCGGGAGGCAGGCGGCTCCACCCTGCTTTCATGCTCGATCGCGAAACCCAGATTTCTCAGCTGGCGGTACAGCCCCGCTTCCAGCATGCTTTCCGGACCGCGCTCCGTGCCTTCCCTTCCCGCGCCCAAGCCGAACGGCACCTGAATGACGCTGATTTTTTTCCGCATGCTGTCCTCATCCTTTCACGATTGGCGATAAGTACTTCGTTGCGCGAGGCGGATCGGTTCGCAATCCTGGAGTTCGCTCGTATTGGAATGGCTTCAAGAGAAGGCCTTTCCCAAGATCAGGTTTTGCGGGAGGTCAGCTTGGCTTGGGTGAATAAAAGCAAATAATCGTGGCCGCCCGCCTTCGAATCCGTTCCCGACATGTTAAAGCCGCCGAAAGGATGCGCGCCCACCAGTGCCCCGGTGCATTTCCGGTTGATGTACAAGTTGCCGCAATGCATCTCCTCCAGCGCGTACGAGATGCGGCCCTCATCGCCGGAGAAAAACGAGCCGGTCAGCCCGAATTCCGTATCGTTGTACAGCCGGATCGCTTCACGATAGTCCTTCGCCCTGCCGATGGCCAGCACCGGCCCGAAAATCTCCTCCTGCATGATCCTTGCCCTGCCGTCGACATCCGCGAATACGGTAGGCCGGATATAATAGCCGTTCCCCTCCGCCTTGCCGCCCCCCGTGACCAGACGGCCCTCCGTTCTGCCGATCTCGATGTAATCGAGAATTTTGCGGTACGCGCTCTTGTCCGCCACCGGACCGACCGGATAGTTTTTCTCCGGAGGGCCGACCGCCAGCGCTTCGGTCAGCTCTTTTACGCGCTCTACAATCTGATCGTACACCTGCTCCACGACGAACGCGCGGGAGCCGGCCGAGCATTTCTGTCCCTGGAAGCCGAAGGCCGAAGCGACAATCGCCTTGGCCGCCGCCTCCAGATCCGCGGTTTCGTCGACGACGATGCCGTCCTTGCCGCCCATTTCCGCCACGACGCGTTTGATCCAAATCTGGCCCTCGGCCGTCCTGGCCGCCAGCTCGTTGATGCGCAGCCCGACCTCCTTCGACCCGGTAAAGCTGATGAACCGCGTCTTCGGATGTCCGGTCAAATAATCGCCGATTTCCGAGCCGCTGCCGGGAACGAACTGGATGACGCCGGCCGGCAGCCCCGCCTCCGCCATCAGCTCCACGAACTTGGCCGCGATCACCGGCGTCAGGGAGGACGGCTTGAGCAGCACGGTATTGCCGCACACGATCGACGCGGCCGTCATGCCGACCGTTATCGCAAGCGGAAAATTCCACGGCGGAATGACGATGCCGACGCCCAGCGGGATGTAGGCAAGGCGGTTGTCCTCGCCCTCGACCTTGGTCAAGGGCCGGTGAATATTCGTCTCGCCGAGGCGGATCATTTCACGGGCGTAATATTCCATGAAATCGATCGCCTCCGCCGTATCGGCGTCCGCCTCCGCCCAGTTTTTACCCGCCTCGTACACCATCCACGCCGAAAACTCATGCTTTCGCTCACGCATGAGTTCCGCCGCCCGAAGCAGGAACGCGGCGCGCTCGCGGGCCGGCACCTTTTTCCACGTCTCGAAGGCTGCCGCCGCCTGCTGCATCGCCCGCTCCGCCAGCTCGGCGCTTGCCATGCTAACACGCCCGACAACGACATCGGTATCGCCCGGATTGACGGACTCGATCCTGTCCTCCGTCATGATCCGATCCGGACCGATCCACAGCGGGTAGTCACGTCCGAGCTGCGCCCTGACCTTGGCCAGCGCGGCCTCCATCACGGCTTTGTTCCCGGGATGCGAAAAGTCCGTGAAAGGCTCGTTCCCGAACGCCGTCAGTTGCGTTGCTTTCGTGTCCATACGCATGCTCCTTTACGCTAAAATGGTCGATACCTGCGTTGTTCAGATCCCGTCGGACGCTCAATAACTGCCTTAGCAACCGGAAAACATGCTGCTAATTTCTCCGCTCTTCACTTTTTACTTGCGATAACTGGAATACATGCGGCCGTTGTTAAAGTCCGCTCACGCCTCGAGCCTCCCATCAGCCGCGACGCAGTGCTTCTGCCAAACTCGAAGGGGACAGCTTACTTTCCCGAGACAGGCCCAAAAACCTGGCCGATCCGCTCGACGGCCCAATCCAGCTCCTCTTGCGCGATGGTCAGCGGAGGGGCGAAACGGATCGTCGTTTCATGCGTTTCCTTGCACAGCAGCCCAAGCTCCTTCAACCGCTCGCAGTAAGGGCGCGCCGGCCCCGACAGCTCCAGCCCGATGAACAGGCCGCATCCGCGGATATCGCGAACGTCAGGGTGGCGAAGCTGCCGCAGCTTCTCGATAAAGTAGGCGCCCAGCCGGAGCGACCGTTCCGCCAGCCGCTCGTCCTCCATGACCTGCATCGCGGCGATCGCGACCGCGCAGCCGAGCGGGTTGCCGCCGAACGTCGAGCCGTGCGATCCAGGCTCGAACACGCCCAGCACGGACTCGTCCGCGGCTACCGCCGAGATCGGGAACACGCCGCCGCCGAGCGCTTTGCCGAGGATATACACATCCGGCACGACCGACTCCCAGTCGCAGGCGAACCGCTGGCCGGTCCGGCCGAATCCCGTCTGGATCTCATCCGCCATAAGCAGAATATTGCGACTTTTGCATAACCGGCTCGCCCCCTGCAAATACCCGTCCGGCGGAATGACGATCCCCGCCTCCCCTTGAATCGGCTCAACCAGCAGAGCCGCCGTATTCGGGGTTATCGCTTGCTCGAGCGCGCCGAGATCGCCGTACGGGATCAGCTTGAAGCCGGGCGTGAACGGACCGAAATCCTCCCTGTACGTCTCCGACGAGGAGAACGAGGTCACGGTGATCGTACGGCCGTGGAAATTGCCCTCGCAGACGATGATTTCCGCTTGGCCGGCGGGCACTTTTTTTACCCGGTATGCCCAACGGCGGGCAGCCTTCAAGGCGGTTTCGACCGCCTCGGCGCCGGTGTTCATCGGCAGAATCTTTCCTCTGCCGGTCATTCGCGACAGCAGGCGGCAGAACCGCCCCAGCTGATCATTGTGGAACGCCCTGGAGGTAAGCGTCACCCTGTCGGCCTGATCCTTCAGCGCCTGCACGATCTTCGGGTGCCGGTGTCCGTGGTTGAGCGCCGAGTACGCGCTCAGCATATCCAGGTAGCGGTTGCCCTCCGGATCCTCCACCCATACGCCCTCCGCCTTCGAGATCACGATCGGCAGCGGATGATAATTGCGGGCGCCGAACGCTTCGGTCTCTTCCATGATGCCGTTCGTGTCAGCGGTCATCGCAGCGGCCTCCTTCTGTCATAATATGCGTTCCCCGAGGACGGAGGCGATCAGATCGACCGCCGCTGCGGCCGTTTTATTGTTGATGTCCAGCATCGGATTGACCTCGACGAATTCCGCGGATACGAGCGCCCCGCTGTCGTGCAGCAGCTCCATCGCCAAATGGCTTTCCCTGTAGGACAGGCCTCCCGGCACCGGCGTGCCGACGCCCGGCGCGTCGTTCGGATCCATGCCGTCCAGGTCCAGGCTCAGGTGGACGCCGTCCGTCCCGTCGGTCACCGTTTCCATCGCCTCCTCCATCACCCGCTTCATGCCGCAGCGGTCGATGTCATGCATCGTGAATACGCGAACGCCCTGTTGCTTCAGAAACACGCGCTCGCCGGGGTCGACGGATCGGGCGCCGACGACGGCGACGTTGCGCGGATTCAGCTTCGTTGCGGCGCCTGCGACGGCAACGAGATCCGGGTGGCCGCAACCGAGCAGCACCGCGAGCGACATGCCGTGAATATTGCCGCTGCCCGTCGTCTCCTCGGTGTTCACATCGGTATGCGCGTCGAACCAGATGACACCCAGCCGCTTCACATGCTGCAGCACGCCTTTCACGCTGCCGATCGCGATGCTGTGGTCCCCGCCCAACACAAGCGGCATCCGCCCCCGCTCCAGCTCGCGCGTTACTTTGCCCGCCAAATCGGCGTTCACTCTGGCAATCTCATGCAAATATTTCAGCTTGCTTACCGGCCCGAAATCAGCCAAGGAACGGTTGACAGGAATGTCGCCCGCGTCATGCACGCTGAGCCCAAGCGACTCCAGCCTGCCGCAGAGGTTCGCGCCTCTTATCGCGTTCGGGCCCATGTCCACACCGCTGCGGTCCGCGCCGTAGTGAAGCGGGACGCCGATGATCGAAATGCCGCCGCTCGTGGCCGCCATGCGCATCCTCCTTTGCCGGTTCGGGAACGGTGACGGGTATTGGACAGCCCCGCCGCCGATGGCCGTCCGTCGTTTTACTTTCATTGTAGCATGGGAAACGGAGCCCAAAACATTGAAAGTTTCTATTCAAACAATAGGAAATCGCTATATTTGAACGCCCGCCGCAACAGGCTGCAAGGCATGAAAAAGCCCCGCCCGTTCTGTTGCCGGAACGGTCCGGGGCTGCGCATACCACTTAACTAGTATTGCGCATTCGGATGCGCCCAAACCCAACGGTTAGCGGCACGGTATGCCGCTAACGAGCGTGATCGCCGCTTCGGCGGCGCATTAGCGGCATACCGTGCCGCTAGCTGCGCCGTATGCCCTCGCCAGCTCGCTCCCGCCACCGGTTAGCGGCATACGGTGCCGCTAGCGGGCGTGATCGCCGCTTAGGCGGCGCAT
>NZ_CAUPYC010000056.1:0-26987 GCF_963515335.1 uncultured Paenibacillus sp.
CAATTCCGAAAACAGCTTCAGCTTATTTAAGCGGGTTTACTGAATAGTTACAGTTATTCCCGCAATCGTGCCGCAGCGATACCGGATGTTTTTGTCGGACAGGCCGGATTGTCATATTGTTCTATTTTATATCTTCATCGGAGGTTTTGCATGAATCGGTTGTTCCAGAATGTTGTCCACAAGTGGCTTGTGCTCTCCATAGCCGTCGGACTGCTTGCGCCTGCCGTCTTGTCTCGCGAGGCGGCCGCCGAGCCGGAAGTTCCGTCCCCCGAAATGAGCGTGGACGAGGCGGAAATCGTGCCCGGACAGGTGCTCGTCAAATACAAACGTCCTCAGCCGCAGCGGCGGACGGCAGCGGGCGTCCAATCCGTCACGCCGTTTGTCAAAGCCGTTGCGTTTAACGAGCAAATAGAGGTTGAAGATAAAATCGCCGAATTGAACCGGGATCCGAACGTGGAATATGCGGAACCGGTATACCGGACGAGCCTGGCGAGCGTCGGGGAGCCCGGCAAGATCACGAAAGCCGGGGCGTACGGCACCGATGCGCAAGCACTGTATTGGTCCGGGGAGTTGGATCCTTATATGCAGAGTTGGGGGAAAATCGCTTCCCGGCTCGAGCAGGCGCAAGCATTGACGACTCCCGCGCAAAAAAGCGAGGTGATCGTGGCCGTGCTCGATACGGGCATCGATGCCTCGCATCCCGACCTATCGGCAGCGATCCTGCCCGGGTACGACTTTGTCTATAACGATGCCGGGCCTGTGGACGAGCATGGGCACGGCACGCATGTGGCCGGTATCATCGCGGCGCAGGCCGCGGGCGCGTCCGGGTACTCCGGCGTAGCGCCGGGCGTGCGCGTCATGCCGGTCCAAGTGTTGAACGCGGATGGCGAGGGCACGACCGCGCAGGCCGCGAGCGGCGTCCGCTATGCGATCGATAACGGCGCGGACATCATCAATATGAGCCTCGGCGCGGCGGAAGACAGCAAAATTCTGCACGAATTGATCCGGGAAGCGACGGACAAAGGCATCATAGTCGTGGCCGCCGCCGGCAACGAAAGCAATCACTGGGTCGGCAGCGAAGCCGGCAATATCATGAGTCCGCCCGGGGTCGGTTACCGGATGGCCAAACCGACGATCTATCCTGCGGCTTACGAAGAAGTAATCAGCGTCGGCGCCTACGCGCAGCTGGCGGATATGAGCTATGCGCTGGCCGATTTTTCGAATGTGGGCAAGGTCGATGTGGTGGCGCCGGGCGTCAACATTTTCAGCACCTATTTGGGCGGCAATTACGCTTATCTGTCCGGCACGTCGCAGGCTGCTCCGTTTGTGGCGGGGCTGGCGGCGCTGCTGAAGGCCAACGCGCCTTCTTTAACGAATGAATCGATCCGTACGATTATCCGCTCCTCCGGAAGCAGATCGGCGTTGAAGACGGTGGATTATGGCGGTTACACCGGCGGCAATCTGGTGGGGGAGCCGCTGAACGAGGGGATGATCTACGGAATGGGCGCGATCGACGGCGTGCGCGCCACCGAAATCCCTTTCCTGCAGGTCACCCCTGTGGAAACGGACCGGACAGCGCCGGCGACCGTGACCTTTGACGTTTACATGCGGGATGTCTTCGGCCGCGTCGCCGTCGTGGACGCACCGGTCCGTCTGGAGATGAAGTCATACAATGAGTTGAATATGTACAGGAACGGCGACACTTCGGCGGGCTTCATCGACGTGACGCTGGAGGACGGATATGCCAAGGCGGTCGCGGAGGTCACCTATGGTATTGACGACGTGTATCATTATACGTACTATGCCAGCTGGAACGATACGCTGCTCGGGGAGAGCCGGTCGTCAAACACGGTTCATCTGGTCAATCGCCCGATGGAGCCGCAGGTCAGCCTTGCCGCAGGCACTTATGCGGGCGCCCGGTCCGTTACGATTACATCCCTGTATCCGGACGACGTCGTTTACTATGAGCTGAACCATGGCGGAGCGGAGGAATCCGGGCAGCTGACCGAGAGCAAAACCTTGCAAATCTCGAAAAATAGTGAATTGCGTACGTTTACCGTTAAAAACAATGTAGTCGGCGACGAGGCGTTCTATGCGTATACGATTTCGCCCGCCCCGGCGGTTGTCCAACCGACACCTGCGCCGGCACCATCGCCGGGGCCTGTGCCGGGACCCGCACCGGTGCCTGTGCCGGCACCATCGCCGGGGCCAGCACCTGCGCCAGGGCCCGCCCCGTTCCCGTTCCCATTCCCGTTTCCCGCTCCGGCACCTGCAACGCCGCCCGCTGAAAACCAACCCGCGCAGAAGCCGGACCGGTTCAAGCCGGAGACGGACAAGCTGCTGGAACGGCTGGACGGCGGCGAACCTGTTGTAACGGTGGACGTCGATCCGTCGCTTCGGGGCACAGGGACCGTCGAGCTGGACGGCTCCGTGCTGCAAAAAGCGGACGAGCGGAACAAGTCGATATCGGTTAATATGGGCGATTTCCGGCTGACCCTGCCTCCGAACGCGCTCGGTGCCGCCGGTAGTTTGAGCGGGCCGGTTGAGTTCAAGGCCGCGGAAACCGGAACGGCCGCGGCCCCCGCTTCGTCGCGAGTGCTGTCGCCGATTTACGATTTCAGCCTGTCGGTGAACGGACGATCGGTCAGCAGCTTCAGCCGTCCGCTGGAAGTCAGCTTTGCCGTCGATCCGGCGCGGATCGCGAACGCGCATCAGCTCGGCGTCTTTACCTTCAACGAAGCGTCGAAGGCATGGGAGTATGTCGGAGGTGCTTATAACGCCGCGGCCGGCACCGTAACGGTGCGATTGGCGCATTTTTCGCTCTATGCGGTAATGGAAGTAAGCGCCACGTTCCCGGATATCAAGGCCCATTGGGCGCGCAAGGAAATCGAAGCGCTGGCGGCCCGCCGAATCGTGTCGGGCGTCACGGGCGGCCGCTTCGATGCGGGCGCGCAAGTGACGAGGGCGCAGTTCGCCGTCCTGTTCGCCCGGGCGCTGCGGCTTGAGGCATCGGCGCCGGGAGCGGCGGCATTCAAGGATGTGCCGAAGGGCGCCTGGTACGAGAACGCCGTCTATGCCGCACGCGCAGCCGATCTGGTGAGCGGCGTGGCGGCCGGCCGGTTCGCGCCGGGGGCGGCAATCACCCGAGAGCAGCTGGCGGTGATGTCCGTGAACGCTTATCTGAACCTGACCGGCAGGAAGCTGTCGGACATTCCGATTACGAAGGACATCGGGTTCTCGGACGAGGGCGCAGTCGGCGCGTGGGCGAAAGCGCATGTCCGCGCTGCCGCCGAGCTCGGATTGATGGGCTCGGTCAACGGCCGGAGCTTCTCGCCGAAAACGCCGGTGAAACGCGATCAGGCGGCCGTCGTGCTCTACAGATTGATGGAAATGACGCAGAACGAACGATAGAGCGGCCGAAAAAGCCGTCGCGGCCCAGGGTTCGACAGCCCGGGCTTGCGGCGGCTTTTTCCGTGGGCGGTAATCAGACCGGACGCATTCGCCCGCCGTCCATGTTCCGCACAAGGGTGTAAATGGCGTCGATGTCGTCGATGCGGAGGACGGGAAGGCCGGCAGGCGGATCGGGCAAAAGCGCGTCAGGCCAGACGATGGCAGCGGCAGGACTGCTGAGCCGATGAAGAAGCTCGGCGTCTTCAGTCCGCTTGATGAGCACGAGCTTGGGGTAGCCGGCCGCTTTGAAGCCCTCGACGATCACGATCTCGGCGCCGCGGGCCGTGACGGCTGCGACAAGCTCGTCGGGACCGGTCGTCTGTTCGTACAGAATCGCCGTTCGGTCCGGCGAAGCGATCGCCGTCATATCGGCTCCCGCTCGGCGGTGCCGCCAGGTGTCGGTGTCCGGACGGTCCATATCGAATGCGTGCGCGTCGTGCTTCAGGGTGGCGACAACGCGGCCGTCCGCTTTGAAGCGTTCGACGAGCCGGCAGACGAGCGTCGTTTTGCCCGTGTTTTTGTAGCCGACGATTTGGACGATGAGGGGGCTCGGTTCGGGCATGCGTATTCCTCCTGCATAACGGTGCTGCTCTGACCATAATCGGTATCGGACGGTTTAGTCAAGACGGAACCGACCGGATTGTATGGAATGCGCTTTCTTGCTAATATAAGAACACAGCGGTTTGACGCGGCGCAGCGGTTCTGCGAGCGGTTCTGCGAGCGGTTCTGCCGGAGATTGACCGCCACGGTTCGATGTTTCTGCGAAATGGGCGCAGGGGTATCCGGCCGCGGCGGTTTTGATTTTCCAGGGGAGGAAACAATGGATGGGAAAGACGAAACATAGCGGGCCGGTGCGCCTGTCGAACAAACCGCGGCCGGGGCTGTGGGTAAGTCCGGTGCCTTTCGGGCTGGGAAAGCTGAAGCCGCATCATATCCGGGACACGATCAGGGTAGCGTGGAAAAACCGCGACAACCTCGGCTACGCCTACCGGATTGTGACGCAGGGTGTATGCGACGGGTGCGCGCTCGGCGTGTCCGGTCTGCGGGACCGGACGCTGACCGGGCCTCATTTGTGCACGACAAGACTGAATGTGCTGCGGCTCAACACGGCGCCGGCCATTCCGGACGGGAAGCTGCTCGGCAGCATCGAAGAGCTGCGCAAGCTGGACAGCGCACAGCTCAGGGAGCTCGGCCGCCTGCCCTACCCGATGATCCGCGAGCGCGGCGAAGACCGGTTCCGGCGGATCGGATGGGAGGAGGCGCTGGAGCGGATCGCGGGCAAGCTGCGGGGCGTCGATCCGAAGCAGACGGCGTTCTACCTGACCGGGCGCGGCATTACGAACGAGACGTACTATATGGCGGCCAAGACGGCGAGGCTGCTCGGCAGCAACAATATCGACAACGCGTCGCGCATTTGCCACTCGCCATCCAAGACGGCGCTCAAGCGGTCGGTCGGCATCGGCGCTTCAAGCTGCAGCTACAAGGACTGGATCGGCACCGACGTGCTCGTTTTCTGGGGCAGCGTGGCGGCGAACAACCAGCCGGTGTCGACGAAGTATATGTACGCGGCGAAACGCGCCGGCACGAAGATCATCGTTATCAACCCGTACCGCGAGCCGGCGATGGACGGCTACTGGATTCCGTCGGTGCCGGAGTCCGCGCTGTTCGGCACGAAACTGGCCGACGACTGGTACCAGGTCAACATCGGCGGCGACATCGACTTCATGAACGGCGTGCTGAAGCATTGGTTCGCGATGGAGGCGGCCGAGCCGGGCTCGGCGGTCGACCACGCTTTTGTGCGGGAGCACGTGAACGGCTACGAGCAGCTGCGCGCGCATGCGGAAAAGCAGGAATGGGACGCCATCGAGCGGGGCTCAGGGCTTTCCCGCGAGCGGATTCGGTCATTCGCCGGGCTGCTGGCCGGCTCGAGGAGCGCGGTGTTCGTGTGGAGCATGGGGCTGACGCAGCACCGGTTCGGTACCGACAACATTTCACAGGTGGCGAACCTGGCGCTGCTGCGCGGTTTTATCGGCCGGGACAAATGCGGCCTGATGCCGATCCGCGGCCACAGCGGCGTACAGGGCTCAGGCGAGATGGGCGCCGATCCGTTCAGCCTGCCCGGCGGGGAATTCAAGGGCGGCGACGTCGAGCGGATCGAGAAGCTGTGGGGCTTTGAGCTGCCGAAATGGCAGGGCGACATCATCGGCGCCTCGCTGGACAACGCGCTGCTGCCGGACGGGCATGAGCGCAAGCTGCGGCTGTTCTATACGTCGGGCGGCAACTTTCTGGAAACGATGCCCGATCCGGACCGGGTGCGGCGCTCGCTCGAGAGCGTGGAGCTTCGTGTCCACCAGGATATCGTGCTCAACACGTCGACGCTGCTCGACGCCCGCGAGGCGGTCATCGTGCTGCCGGCGAAAACCCGCTACGAGATGGAGGGAGGCGGCACGTCCACTTCAACCGAGCGGATGGTCTATTTCTCGCCGGAAATTCGCGGCCCGCGGATCGGGGAGGCGCGCGAGGAGTGGCGGATTTTGCGCGAGCTTGCGCTGAAGGTGATGCCGGACGAGGCGGAGCGCCGTCTTCCCGCGACGGCGGAGGCGATCCGCGCCGAAATCGCATTGGCGGCGCCGAATTACGACGGCATCCAGCTGCTGAAGGAGCGGGGCGACGTGTTCCAGTGGGGCGGCGCATGGCTGTGCGAGGGCGGCGTCTGCCCGACACCGGACGGCAAAGGCCGGCTGTGGGCGATCGAGTCCCCGGCCTTGCGGCGGGAATCGGGGCATTTTGTCGTGACGACGCGCCGGGGCAAGCAGTTTAACTCGATGGTGTATGCGGCGGTCGACCCGTTCAACGGGGCCGACCGGCATGACGTGCTCGTCAGCGCGGAGGATGCGGAATCGCTCGGGCTTCGGGACGGCGAGCCGGTCGTGCTGCACAACCGGAACGGCACGTTCTACGGGCGTGCGAAGCCGGCGCCGCTTGCGAAAGGCAATCTGGAGCTGTTCTGGCCGGAGGGCAACGTGCTGTTCCCGGCCGGCGTGTATGAGCCCGCGGCGGGCATTCCCGAGTACAACGCGACGGTTACGCTCGAGAAGGCGGAGGCGTTCCGCGCCCGCAAAGACCGGAAATATAAAGAGCGGCCGGTAAGGGAGCTTGAGCTGGACGCGGAGTGATTTTGCCGGAGGCGGCTGTGGCGGAAAGGAGGTGGGTGCGGAGATGGATAGGGATGCACCGGAGCAAATGGCGGGCGTATGGACGGTTCGGCGGTTCGAGAACGGCGCATGGGCGACGGGCGCGGACGAAGTGGCGGAGGAGACGCCTGTCACGATCCGGCTCGACGGCATGGAATTTGCGACGATCGTCTGCTCGCCGACCGACCTTGACGACTTGATTTACGGTTTTCTGGCTTCCGAGGGCGTGATCGTTTGGCCGGACGATGTGGCGAGACTCGACTGGGACGCGGGCAGAGGCATGGCGGACGTGGCGCTCAAGCGCAAAATCACGCTGGCCGAAGCCGATTTCGGCAAACGGGTCATCGGCTCGTGCTGCGGCAAAAGCAGACAGTTCTACCTGCGGGCGGACGCGAAAACGGCGAAAACGTCGGTCTCCCGCATCCGCATGACGGCGGCAGAATGCCTGGAGGCAATGGAGGAGCTGCAGCGTTCGTCGGATGCGTTCGGCAGAACCGGGGGCGTGCACAACGCGGCCCTCTACGATCCGAACCGGCGGCGGACGCTGGCGGCGCGCGCCGATATCGGCAGGCACAATGCGCTCGACAAGCTGTACGGGCATTGCATGCGCGGCGGCTTGACCGGGCGGGACAAGGCGATTATTTTCAGCGGGCGGCTGTCGTCGGAGGTGCTGCTGAAGACGGCGAAAATCGGGGCGGCCGTGCTGGTGGCCAAGTCCGCGCCGACCGCGCTCGCGCTCAGGCTGGCGCACGATTTGGGGATCACCGCCGTCGGCTTCGCGCGCGGGGACCGGTTGAACGTCTATACGCATGCGGAACGGTTGGGGGCGGTCGCGCCAGAACAAAATGAGGAACAGCCATGAGGCCGGGGCTAATGAAAGCATCGGGGATCAAGGCGTGCCGCTGCACAAGATGTCGGGTAAGTTCGCGAACAAGGTACCGTAGAGCAATCATTTCTGGTAGACTTAATAAACGGGTCGGCTATTCGTCGTCGGTGCCCGAGAATACTTTGGAAGCGGCGAAGGCCGCTGCAAACATAAAAAGCAGGCCGATCATCCAGCCGCCGATCGGTGCCGCCGGCTTGAACGGTTCAAGCATATTTCCGCCGAGAATGGCGGTTACGGATAGAAGCAGCAGCACGACGGTCCATAGGGCCGGTTTCCGCAAGGACATTCACCTCCGCTCCTATTTTAGCATGTCCTGCGGCGGCGGGGGAGTGAGGGCGGACGAGTGGACGCCGGGCGCATGGATACGGATGTCGGCGCGCGATGTCGCGGTGAAGCGCGATAGGAGCTAGCGGATACGAGGTAACGAGGAATGGGTTCAGGTCTGATCGGCTTGCGCAATGAGATGCGGATGGGCTGGGCTGGCCGGTGGGATAAGGCGGCTTTAAGGGCTGCTCGGTGACGGAGAGACACGTTGCGGAGCGACTTGCGCAGGAGTATTCCATTATGCGGTCGGAAGGAGGAGGCGACGAAGTGGATTTCCAGGGAAAAGCGCGGTTTGACCGCCGTGCCGTCCGCGTGGACGACGCGCAGCGGCTGCTGCTGGAGGCGGTGCGGCCGCTCGCCGCCGAATCTGTTCCGCTGTGGAGCTGCGGCGGCCGCTATCCGGCGGGGCACGCGTATGCGACGGCGGATTGGCCGCCGTTCGACCGCTCGGGCCTGGACGGGTATGCCGTCCGGGCAGCGGACATCGCGCAAGCGACGCCGGAACGGCCGGTGCCGCTGCGCGTGGTTGACGCGATTGCGGCCGGGCAGATATCGGCCGCAATCGTGGAGCCCGGCACCGCCGTGCGCATCATGACCGGCGCGGCGGTGCCGGAGGGGGCGGACGCAGTCGTCATGCTGGAGCAGACCGCGGACGCCCCGGCGGCCGGGCCGGGTGACAGGGCGGCGGTGCTGGTGAAGCAGCCCGTCGCGCCCGGCCGCAACATCGCGCCCCGCGGCGAGGAATTCCGCGGCGGGAGCGAGGTGGCGAGACCCGGCGAGCGGCTGCGCCCGGGCCATATCGCGCTGCTCGGCACGTTCGGCTATGCCGAGCTGAGCGTGGTGAGGCGGCCGCGCGTGGCGATTTTCGCGACCGGCACGGAGCTGCTGCCGATCGAGGCGCCGCTGGAGCCCGGCCGCATCCGCGACAGCAACAGCTCGATGGTCGCCGCGCTCGTGGCGGACGCCGGCTGCGAGCCGCTGCCGTACGGGCGGCTGACGGACGATCCGGAGATGATCCGATCCGCTTTGTCGGCCGCATTCCGCGAGGCGGACGCCGTTGTGACGACAGGCGGTGTCTCGGTCGGCGACTGCGACATTATGGCGGTGCTGCTCCGGCGGTTCAAAAACGCTTCGGGATCGGGCGGCGAGGCGGACGAGTATCGCCGGGGAGCCGCGACAGCCGCTAGCGTGAACGTCGGCTCCAATGGAACGGCTTCGCCTTCGGCGGGCACGGCGGGCGAATCCGAATGGTACGGAGCGCCGCAGGCAGGAGGAGAATGGAGCGGTTCCCTGTTGTTCGACAAGGTGGCCATGCGTCCCGGCTCGCCCACATCGGCGGCGCTGGTGAACGGAAAGCCGCTGTTCGCGCTTTCCGGCAATCCGGGCGCCTGTTACGTCGGCTTTGAGCTGTTCGTGCGGCCGACGCTGCTGCATATGCAAGGCAGCAGCGATCCGCTGCCGCGCTCGGTTACGGCAGAGCTTGCCGCCGCGGTCACAAAGGGCTCGCCCCATGAGCGGTTCGTACGCGCGAAGCTGTTCGAACGCGGAGGGCGGCTATACGGCGACCCGCTTGCCTTCGGCCAATCGAGTATGATGGCTTCATTGCCGGGAGCGAACGCATTGCTGCGCATTCCCGCCGGACGGGAAGGAGCCGAGGCGGGCACGCTCGTCCAAACGATCGTGCTTCCCTAGCCGGTGCCGGGCCGCTGCAATAGGAGATACAGAGACAGCCTTTCCAGTCATCGACGCCGTTCGGCTCCACGGGACCGGAAAGGCTGTTGTGTATTTTGGCGGGACTTCCCGCCCTTTACGGAAAATAGAACCGGATGATAATGCCCGGACCGGACGCGAGCGCGGGCGGCGGGCCGAGCGGCCGCAAGCGGCGTCATGGGTGCGCTTAAGGCTTCTCACAGAATGATCGGCCAATGCGCATTAAAGGACGAGAAACAGCAAAGCGATCAGCGCCAGATCGATCGCGAGCGCGGCGCCGAACGGATAATAGGGGCCGGGATAGTAGCCGGGGCCGCCGTAACCCCACGCCTGCGTAAAAGCATCCGAAGCCGCGTCTTTCTGCAGTGACGACGATGCCTTGCCTTTGGCCGTTTTTTTCGAATTGGACTTGCGGCCCTGCGCCCGGTCGCCCCGGATTTTCGGGCCTCCGGCCGTTCCCGACGCGTCGCCGTTCAGATACAGCCGTCCTCCGCGGCAGCCGGTCAGGACGCCGACATGCTCCGTGCCGTCCTTCATGACGATGCAAACGACATTGCCGCAGAGCGGCCGGATCCGATCCTCGTTAAGCGGGTAAATCGGTTCCACGTGGTTGACACCTCCCTGATGTTCCTGCAAGCAGTGTATTCACCCAAGGGCGTTCGCGTATGGTCGATCACCCAACGGACATCCGCCCAACTTTCGTCGGCGCGGCCGGCGGAACGGTCAAGGTGCAGCCGGCGCCGCACCGGCAGGCCGGCGGTTGACCGGCGGAATGACGACCATCACGGAGGACTGCATCCTGGGAGCGCCGCCCGCCGCGGCTTCGGTCGGTTTTTTTGCCGTTCGATAGCGATTCTTGCCCGATTATGGTACACTACATATCGTGTGAAAGCTGTCAATACCCAAAATACATAGGAAAGAATGAGGAACGATGACAGATCCATTCAACCATGAGCAGGCGGGGACAACCGCCGGTGCTGTATTTTATTTGTTCGGCGCGACGGGCGATCTTGCGAAACGCAAGTTGTTCCCGGCCTTGTTCAGCTTATATAAGGAAGGCAAGCTTGCGGAGGATTTTGCGGTCATCGGTCTGGCTCGCCGTCCGCGCACGAACGAGCAATTCCGTTCCGATCTGTACGAATCGATCAGCGAGTTTTGCCGCTACAAGCCGACCGATTCCGAGCTGTGGAACCGGTTCGCGCAGCATTTCGTCTACATGTCGCTCGACATCCATCATCCCGAAGGCTTCCGCGAGCTGAACAAGCTGTCCGATGAGCTCGACGAGAAGTTCGGCATCCCGGGCAACCGGCTCTTTTACCTCGCCCTGGCTCCCGAGTTGTTCGGTCCCGTATCGTTCAACCTGCGCGAGGGCGGCCTGCTGGAATCGAAGGGCTGGCATCGCCTGGTCATCGAGAAGCCGTTCGGCTACGACCTGCCGTCGGCGCAGCTGCTGAACGAGCAGCTCAGCCAGGTGTTCAGGGAAGAGGAAATTTTCCGGATCGACCATTACCTCGGCAAGGAAATGGTGCAGAACATCGAGGTGATCCGGTTCGCCAACGCGTTTTTCGAGCCGCTGTGGAACAACAAGCATATCGCCAACGTGCAGATCACGCTGTCCGAAACGGTAGGCGTCGAGGACCGCGGCGGGTATTACGATAAATCCGGCGCGCTGCGCGACATGGGCCAGAACCATATGCTGCAGATGCTGACCATGATCGCGATGGAGCCGCCGAGCCGCCAGCATCCGGAGGATATCCGCGACGAGAAGGTCAAGGTGCTTCGTTCGCTGCGCCGATTCGCGTCCTCGGACGATGTGCGCAAGAACGTCATCCGCGGCCAGTATGCGGAGGGTTCGCTGCGGGGCAAGGCGCTGCCGGGCTATCGGCAGGAGGATTCGGTCAATCCCGAGTCCACGACCGAGACGTATTTTGCCGCCAAGGTGTTCGTCGACAACTTCCGCTGGGCCGGCGTGCCGTTCTATATCCGTACAGGCAAAAGGCTGCCGGTGAAGACGACCGAGGTCGTGATCGAGTTCAAGAACGCGCCGGACAATGTGCTTTTCTCGCGCAAGAGCAATCTGTCGCCGAACCTGCTCGTCATCCGGGTCAACCCGATGGAGGGCATCTATATCAAAATCAACGCAAAGCGCCCGGGCTCCGATTCGGAGATCCAGCCGGTCGCGATGGAGTTCTGCCAAAGCTGCCAGATCGGCATCAACACGCCGGAGGCGTACGAGACGCTGATCCACGACGCGGTTCAGGGCGACTCCACGTACTTCACCCGATGGGACGAAGTGGCCCATGCCTGGACCTTCGTGGACAAAATCGCGGCCGCATGGCGCGAAACGTCTTCCGACCTGCTGACGTACCCGGCCGGATCGTGGGGGCCGAAGAAAACGGACATTCTGCTCGGCGAGGACGGCTTCTTCTGGTGGCCGGTAAACGGCCAGGACGAGGACAACGTCATTTGGGTGACGAACAGCCAAAAATGATAAACGCGTCACGCGAACGGCTCCCGCATTTTGCGGGAGCCGTCAGCCGCGAATAGGCCATAAAAGCAAGTACCGAAGGAGGTCCTTAATCATGTTCAAAATCATCGATATTTCCATGACGATCGAAGACGGCATGACGGTGTACAAAAATAAAGAGGAGAAGAAGCCGAAAATCTACAATTCCTCGAATTTCCAGACCGGCAGAACGCATGAAACGCGGATCGATCTCGATTGCCACGGCGGCACGCATATCGATGCGCCGCTCCATATGCTGGAGGACGGAGCGACGATCGAAACGATCGGTCTGGAGCAGCTCGTCGGCACCTGCCGCGTGCTTGATCTGACGCATGTCGGCATGGACGGCATCGGCAGCGGGGACCTGAAGCCGCACAACCTGCAGCGCGGCGAGTGGATTTTGCTGAAAACGCAAAACTCGTTCACCGAAGCGTTTGACCCGAACTTCATTTTCGTCAACGAGGACGGCGCGCGCCACTTGATCGAAGCGGGCATTCGCGGCGTAGGCATCGACTCGCTCGGCATCGAGCGGTCGCAGCCGGAGTACACGACGCACCGGCCGCTTTTCCGCAACGGGATCATTATCGCGGAGGGGCTCCGTCTGAAGGACGTCGCGCCCGGCACGTATTTCATGGTCATTGCGCCTTTGAAGCTGACCGGTATCGACGGCGCGCCGGCGCGCGCTTTTCTGATCGGCAACGCTTGAGCCGCTTTGCGGCATATGGCGGACAATCAATCCGCCAGCGCGGCGCAGCAGGTATAGGAGCCCGGACTATGTTTCAGATAGAAGGGAATTACGTAGCATGAGCAAACCGTTAACCGAAGAAATCAAGCAGGAGGTCGAACGCAGGCGGACGTTCGCGATCATCTCCCACCCGGACGCCGGCAAAACGACGCTGACCGAGAAGCTGCTGCTGTTCGGCGGCGCGATCCGCGAGGCCGGCTCCGTGAAGGCGCGCAAGGCGAGCCGCCACGCGACGTCCGACTGGATGGAAATCGAGAAGCAGCGGGGCATCTCCGTTACTTCCTCGGTGATGCAGTTCGACTACAGCGGCCACCGGGTGAACATTCTGGATACCCCGGGCCACCAGGATTTCAGCGAGGATACGTACCGGACACTCACGGCGGCCGACAGCGCGGTCATGCTGATCGACGTCGCCAAAGGCGTCGAGGCGCAGACGATCAAGCTGTTCCAGGTATGCAGCAAACGCGGCATTCCGATCTTCACCTTCATCAACAAGCTCGACCGCGAGGGCCAAAGCCCGTTCGACCTGATGGAGGAGCTCGAGCGGGTGCTCGGCATCCGTTCGGTGCCGATGAACTGGCCGATCGGCATGGGCCGCGATCTGTGCGGCGTGTACGATCGGATGAACAACCAGGTCGAGCTGTTCCAGGGCAAGGATCATTCCAAGATCGAAGTGCGCAAGGTCAACAGTTACACGGACCCGGTCATCCGCGAGATGGCGGGCGAATTTCTTCACGACCAGCTGTGCCAGGAGCTGGAGCTTCTTGACGTCGCGGGCGACCCGTTCGACTTTGAGAAAGTAAGCCGCGGCGAGCTGACGCCGGTGTTCTTCGGCAGCGCGGTCAACAACTTCGGCGTGCAGACGTTTCTGGAAAACTTCCTGAAGCTGGCACCCGCGCCCACGCCGCGCAAGAGCACGAACGGCGAGGTGGAGCCGACGAGCGAGAAGTTCAGCGGCTATATTTTCAAAATCCAGGCGAACATGAATCCGGCCCACCGCGACAGGATCGCTTTCCTGCGCATTTGCTCCGGCCGGTTCGACCGCGGCATGAGCGTCAAGCATGTGCGCGCGGGCAAGGAGATCAAGCTGTCCCAGCCGCAGCAGTTCCTCGCGCAGGACCGGGATATCGTCGAGTCGGCGTACCCGGGCGACATTGTGGGCTTGTTCGACCCGGGCATTTTCCGGATCGGAGACTCGCTGTCCCAAGGCAGCGAAATTACGTTCGACGAGCTTCCGACGTTCTCGCCGGAGCTGTTCGCGAAGGTGACGGTCAAGAACGCGCTCAAGCATAAGCAGTACCAGAAAGGGATCGACCAGCTGACCGAGGAGGGCACGATCCAGGTGTTCCAGTCGACCGGCGGCTTCGAGGAGACGATTCTGGGCGTTGTCGGACAGCTGCAGTTCGAGGTGTTCGAGTACCGGATGAAGGGCGAATACGGCGTCGACATCCAGCTTCACCGGATGCCGTTCCAGTTCGCGCGCTGGCTCGCCGGCGAGGTCGATCCGTCCAAGTACCGGATCAACTCGCAGCTCGTCAAGGACAAACACGGCCATTACGTTGTCCTGTTCGAGAATGAATACGCGATGCGGACGGCGATGGACAAAAACCCGAACACGACGTTCCTCGAGACGGCGCCGTGATGCGGTCATTGTCCTCCGCGGGTCCCCGTTCTTACACATCCGACTGACCGGTTGCTCTCTGCCGCAAGGACGATGTGTATGGTGACGCCGCCGCCGAGAAGCTTCCAGCACCGGTTCAGCCCGGCATTCATCCGCAACCCCGTTTCGCCGCCCTGTCGGTGAAGCGGGGTTTTTTCTGATTATATAGGTTGAACTGAAGAGTGTCATTCAATAGGTAAACGGATATAACGGGGAAATATAAGCCGATCGTTGACAATTGTAAATCGCACACGTATTATATAACCAAGTAAATTAATCGGATTAAAATGTTTTAAGGAGAGTGCGGCAGTTATGGAGAAAGCGTTGACGTTGAGGCATGCCGAATTGGAGCTTGCGGCGACCTTGCATTATCCGAAACGGACGGACGGAGCGGCGAAGTCTCCTGCGGTCATTATATGCCACGGTTTCGTCGGCAGCCGGATCGGGGTAGACCGGCTGTTCGTGAAGACGGCGCGCGCGCTGGCGGACGCCGGCTATTACGTGCTCCGCTTCGATTACGGCGGCTGCGGGGAGAGCACCGGGGACTACGGTTCGCTCGGCCTCGACTCGATGATCGACCAGACCCGGACGGCTCTGGATTACGTTCACGACATGGACTCTGTCGACGCGCGGCGCGTTACGCTGCTCGGCCACAGCCTCGGCGGGGCGACGGCGCTGTTGACCGCGGTCCGTGACAAACGGGTCAAGCACCTTGTGCTCTGGTCGGCGGTCGGCTATCCGTTCAACGATATCGTGCGGATCGTCGGGCGCAAAGGGTACGACGAAGCCGTCCAGAAAGGAAGCACCGACTACGCGGGCTATTCCTTGCAGCCGGCTTTTTTCGAATCGCTCTCCGAGCATCAGCCTTTTCAGACGGCCGTCCGTTTCGGCGGCGACGTGCTGCTGCTTCACGGGACGAGCGACGACGTCATCCCGGCCGATTACAGCTTTCTGTTGCAGAAGGTATTGTGGACGCGTTCCGAGGGCATTTGCGACAAGGAAATCATATTTCAGGCGGATCATACCTACTCGACCCGACGCCATCAGGAGGAAGCGATCCGCCATACGGTCGATTGGCTGGCGCTTCAGGAAAAGCGGCAGCAGGAATGGCATCATTGGAGCATCTGAAACGAACGCAACTAGGGACAAACGCCAAGGAATATGGTTAAATGGAAGGAGCGGGAATAACCGACAAGAGGCGTAAAGGATGGGAGAACCGATTGATGCGTAACCTGACGGCAGTCCGGCCGGCATTGCTGCTCACGCTATGGATGACGCTTTTGGTGACGGCTTGCAGCCAGGGCGGGAATAACGGTCCGATTGCGGAAGGCGCAACGGCAGGCAATCTGACCGAGGACACGGTGGAAACGGCGGATACGGAAGGGCGGGATGCCGCTCCGGCCGAGCCGTCCGCGGCTTATGCATCGCCGCTGACGGGCCTGCCGCTGCAGGCGGAATCGACTGTGCGGCCGGTAGCCGTGATGATCAACAACTTCGGCCCGGCGCGTCCGCAATCCGGACTCCCGCAAGCGGACATGGTTTGGGAGGTGCTGGCGGAGGGCGGCATTACACGGCTCGTCGCGATTTTCCAGAGCGATGCCTTCACCGGTCCGATCGGCCCGATCCGCAGCATCCGGCCTTACCTGATCGATATTGCCGAATCGTTCGGCTCGATCATTGCCCATGCGGGCGGCAGCCAGGACGCCTACGCGATTTTACAGCGCCGGGATAAGCCCTATCTGGACGAAATTACGAACGCGAGCGGCTTTTTCTACCGGGACAAATCCCGCAAGGCGCCGCATAATCTGTACTCCAGCCTAGACAAGCTGCGCGAGGCCGCGGACAAGAAGGGCTATGACGCAACTGCGAGCGTGCCGGTGTTCCGGTTCATGGAGACGGCCGCGCCGCCCGCCGGCGCCGATGCAACGGCCATTGAGCTGCAGTTCATGTTGAAGAACTATAAGGTTTCTTACGCCTACGACGCGGCGACGCAGCTGTATTCACGCTCGGTCAACGGCAAGCCGCACACCGATCGGACGAGCGGCGAACAGCTGAAGGCGGCGAATCTGGTCGTGCTGAGCGCGGCGCACAAGGTGCTTGACGATGAGGGCCGGCTCGAGGTGGATCTGCAGTCGGGCGGACCGGCCATCCTGTTCCAGCTCGGCAAGGCGGTCGAGGCGACGTGGGAGCGGGGCGGCGACGGCGTGATCCGGATTATGAAGGACGGCAGCGAGCTTCCTTTTGTCCCGGGCAAAACCTACTATCACGTCGTACCGAACGATACGCCGTTGGCCGGGCATGTCACTTATCAGTAACCGGCGCAAAAACATGCAGCACGTCCTTCCAGAGAAGGCGGGCTGCATGTTTGCGTTCGGCGGGTTATCAGGCTGAGCGCACCGGTGGGTGTCGGTGGGTGTCGGTGGGTATCGGCAGGCATCGGCCGGTATTAATCCGGCGTCAGCAGATTTCCTTGGGCGCCCATTCGATCAGGTTGATCGGATGCCCGTCGGGATCGTAGACATCGAACATCATATGCGTGTTCCAGGGCGAATCCCAGACTTCCAGGTCGGATACGCGAATGAACCGGTTGTGCAGCGACTTGTGGAGCGCTTCGACGCCGCTCACATTCAGGTTGAAAAACGGCTTCGGGGCAGGCACGATTTTGCTGGCCGTCTCCTCCAGGCAGAGCATGCCGTAGTCGTCTTTGTCAGGATGGGTAAAAAGCGTGGCGGCCCGCGATTCGCCCCAGCGCTCGATGCCCCGGCAGCGCAGGCCAAGCTCCTTCGTGTAGAAATCGACGGATCGTTCCAGGTTGCTCACCGGCAGAAACACGCCGGCCAGAAAGTTGACGGTCATGAATGAGTCCCCTCCCGGCGGATATGGTGTGACTGGTCAGGCGAATATGCTGCATAGTCCCAGTATAACACGGGTTGCGGGGGAACGGGCAGGGAAAAGAGGGCAGCGGCAGTTCGGACAATATTCGAACGGACGCCAGTCGACCGGCGCGCGTGCAGGCGCAAGCGGGACGCGGCGCATGCACGCGCAGGCAGGATGCGCGTATGAGAGCATAAGCAAACGGAGCCGGGCCGGCTCCGTTGCGTCTTTGTCCGCATGTTTCGCGCCTGTTATTTCATGCCCGCCCACGCCGGCTCGCAAACCTCCTGCCAGCGGGTGCGGATCTCGTTCATCTCGGTGGCGGTGAGCTTGCCTTTGGCGGCGCACGAGACGTTGTCCTTCAGGTGCTTCGGATCGGTCGTGCCGATGATGGCGGTGCTCACCTGCGGAACGGATATCGTGAACCGGATGGCACATTCGAGCATCGTGCCCGGTTTGCGGCTCATGAACGGGTAATCGAGCTTGCGCAGCCGGTCCAAGTAGGTTCGGGGATAGTTGGGGCTGTCCGGCGAGCGTTCCCAGACGACGTTGGCGACGGGCCTTTTGGCGATTACGCCCATCTGCCTTTCCTCGGCCTCGCCCAGCGTCAAGGAGATCGCCTCCTGGTCCGCGATGTTCAGCGACGTTTGCAGGGCGTCGAACACGCCGGTCCGGATCGCATATAAGGCGTCGGTGCTGTCGCCGCTGTAGCCGATATAGCGGGTCAATCCGGCTTCCTTCATCCGCTTGACCGCATCGATCAGGTCGCCCTGCCGAAGGACGGCTTCCGTGCAGCTGTGGATGAGCAGCAGGTCGAGGTAGTCGGTTCGCAGCCTTTTCAGGCTCCGCTCCACACTCGGGCGAACGTTGCGGGCATCCCAGTCCGGGTATTCGAGGCCGACACTGCGGCCTTCGCCGCATTTGCCGAACAGGTAATATTCCTGCCGCCTGTGCGAAACCGCCCTGCCGATCAGCTCCTCGCTTGTGTCATAGCTTGGAGCCGTGTCCAGCACGTTCATGCCCAGGTCGAGCGCCTCGTTCACGAGCTTGGCCGCCTCGCCCTGACCGACATCCATCGCCTCCATCCCGATCTCCGCTCCGCCGAAGCCCAGCACGCTTACCGTCATGTCCGTTCTCCCGAACGGCCGCCGTTCCAGCCTTTGTTCCATCTATTCCTTCACCTCCATTAGGTTTCATGGGACATTACCCGTCCCGGCAGGGGCTTACCCAAAAATTCGAGCTTTTAATCGAAAATGATTCGCCTGGCTCAGACTAGCCGACCGAAAGCCGTCACAATCGTGCCCGCAAGCGGGAAAATGGCCCTCAGGTAGCGGCTGCGCGATCGGTCCCGAGACATGCAGCGGGGATGGAGGCGCGCGTTCACTGTCGAAACCGGGCGGCGGGAGCCGGCGGGCGGCCCGGAGCCGCAGCGGCTTTTTGTGTCATATGGCGTTTTATTCGGGTAATAGGAGAGAATCCGTGACGAGGAGGGCTTATCATGATGCAATTGAAAGTGGAACAGCAGAAGCGGCTCAAAAAGCTGCTCACCGACGAGCGCGAACGGCTGACGGACCATCTGGAGGCTCGGAGGGATTCGCCGGCCGTCTCGATGGGCGAGCTGTCGTCCTGCGACAACCATCCGGCGGAATTCGGAACGGAAACGTTCGAGCGCAGCCAGGATATGGCGCTGGATGACGCTTCCCGCGAGCGGTTAAACGAAGTGGAGCGCGCATTGGCACGGATGCGGGAAGGCGAATACGGGACGTGCGAGGTGTGCGGCGAGGACATTCCGTTCGAGCGGCTGGAGTCGGTGCCGGAGACGCTGCGTTGCATCCGGCATGCCGACAGCGGTCTCAGCGACGCGCGGCCGGTCGAGGAGGAAGTGATGACGGCGCCGCCGTCCGGCGCGGGCGAGGCGCGTCGGCGGCAGGACGATCGGTTCGACGAGGCGGATGCCTGGGCGGCCCTGGAGGAGTACGGCAACGCCAGCGATACCGTCAATCCGCAGGAGCTGGAGAGCGCGCAGGGCGAACGCGACATGGAACGCGCGAACAGCCGGGCGAAGTAACGGTTGCGCCGCCGCGAGAAGGCATAGGCACAGGTACAGGCAGGGACAACGGGAGAAGGCGAGGTGTGCGGGAATCGGTGAGCGGATGTCGGGGAAGACGCAGATAGGAGACAGCGGAAAATGGCCCAGCCGTGTCGCGCGGGATTGCGACATCGGACGGGCCATTTTGTGCGGAGACGGGGAGCGGGCGCGGTTCAGCGCCGCGTCGGCTTTTTGCCGCCCCGGCGGCGCGAGGTTGAGCCGTTGCGGCGTCTGCGTCTGCGGCGTCTCGGCGGAATGTACTCTTCGTCGTCGGCCGCTACGGCCGCCTTTTTTTTCTTGCCGAGCGAGCCGGCCAGCAGCTTGAGCATCGGCGCCATCTGCTGCATGCTGGAGACGACCTTCTGCACCTTTTGCACCGTCGCCACAATGCCGTCGATGCCGCCGAACCTGTCGATCATCACTTTAAGGTCGCCCAGGTTGCTGAGCGAGAAGCCGCCGGGTTTGGCCATCGGGGCCCCGCTCGGAAACACCTGCTGGGCGCCGGGGTAAAGCCCCGGCAGGTTCTGCCCCGGCTGAAAGCCGTTCAGGCCCGCACCGCCGCCGCCGAATAAACCGGGATCCGGCGCGGCGCCGCCTCCGAGCGCGAACGGGTCGTTGATGCCGGGGATGGCGCCGCCGTTCTCCAAAGGCTGCTGGAAGCTGCGCATACCCGGATAGTTGCGTGAATGAGTCACGTGGTATCACGATCCTTTTTTTCTAACAGTCTATGGGGTAGGCAGGTGCGGGGATTGGACGGATGCCCGGTTATCGCTTTTTTGTATCGTTCCAGCGCTTTAAACCGGCGACTCCGATGGCCAGCCCGGCGACCGTCAACCCTATACCGACGATTTTGTTCAAAAAGATGATGTCGGTGACGCCGAAAATGAGAAGAAAGACGCCGACGACGGACAGCAGCAGCGGATTTTGTTGGTTCATGCGATCACCTCCCGGAACCGTCTCATACAAGTTTATGATATGCGGAAACCCCTTAAGGCTATTTGGCCGCTCACCTCTAATATCGGATCGGCGGACGCCGGAGTTGAGCCGAGAAGCTTTGCTTTCACCGGTTGGCGGCTCTTCTGTCCTGTAAAGCGTGAATACGGTAATGCTTGAAAAAACGACCGAAACGCAATACAATGAGCATACAAGTTCCAGTTAAAGTTCTCATAGGGGTGACTTCCATGCAGCTCAAAAAGCTGAACGACAAATCGATCGACCAGCTGTTCGAGGCGGTGCTGACGCTGAAGACGGTGGAGGAATGCTATATTTTTTTCGACGACTTATGCACGGTGAACGAGATCCAATCGCTGTCGCAGCGGCTCGAGGTGGCGCGCATGCTGGGCAAGGGCTCGACGTATAATCAGATTGAAGCGGAAACCGGCGCGAGCACGGCGACCATCTCGCGCGTCAAGCGGTGCCTCAACTACGGCAACGACGGGTATTCGATGGCGCTCGGGCGTTTGGGAAGATAAGCGATGAAGCCGGGTGTGCTCGTCATCAGCCACGGCTCTCGGGACGCCGATTGGGTGGCGCTGGTCGATGAAGCGGTAGATTCGGTTCGACGTCCGGCAGGCATGCCGGTCGTTTCTTCATTTCTGGAGATTGTGGAGGGGCGTCTGATCCAGGACGGCGTCGACGCGCTCGAGGCGGACGGGGTGACGCATATTTATGTGCTGCCGCTGTTCGTATCCTCCGGAAGCACGCATGTGGACGACATCGCGCAAGCGTTCGGGCAGCCGGCGGCGGCGTACCGGGAAGGGGAGCTTGAGCCGTTCACGGTGCGCGAGGCCTCGGTCACGGTTGGCCGGCCGATTGACGATGACCCGGTCATCGCGGAGATCGTCTACGGGAATGTGCGCGAGTTGTCGGTTGCGCCGGAGCGGGAGACGCTGCTGCTCGTCGCGCACGGCAGCCGTGAGAAGGGTTTGAACCGCGTCTGGCGGACCGGCATGATGCGGCTCGCGGAGCGGGTGCGCGCGCTGGGCGGCTTCAAGCGGGCGGAGATTGCGACGCTGCTGCCCGATCAGGCGGCCTGCGTCATGAAGGCGTTGACGCGCAGGCGTGCGGCGGGCTCGGGAGCGAGCGGCTCGGAGGCAGGCGAGGTTGCGGGCTCGGGCGTGGGCGGTACGGAGGCAGGTGCCGACAGTGGAAATGGCGGTGAGGCGGTGCTGGTGGCGCCGCTCTTTTTGAGCCGGGGGTATTTTACGAGTACGGTCATTCCGGGGCGGCTTGCCGGCTTCGACTACCGGTACAACGGGCGCGCGCTGCTGCCGAATCCGCATATTTCGCGGTGGATGGAGCGGCAGATCGGGGAGTGGCTCGCGGATATGGAAGCCCGTTGACTGGGAATTGCCGGCGATTTCGGCTATGATGAGAGTAATCGCTCATCGTGAACGGAGTGGAGTAAGTTTGACGATCAAAAGGGCAAGACTGATATACAATCCGACCTCGGGTCGGGAGGAGATCAAGCGGCGCCTGCCGGACATCCTGCAGCGGCTTGAATTGGGCGGCATCGAAACGAGCTGCCACGCGACGGTCGGCGAGGGCGACGCTTCGCTGGCGGCGGCGGACGCGATCGAACGCGGCTTCGACATCATCATTGCAGCCGGCGGTGACGGCACGTTGTACGAGGTCATCAACGGGATGGGGGAGCACGTGAACCGGCCGCCGCTCGGCATTTTGCCGCTGGGGACGACCAATGATTTTGCGCGAGCGCTTGGCATTCCGAAGCATTGGGAGTATGCGTGCGACCTGATCGTCCAGCAGTATGCCCGGTTGATCGATGTCGGCAAGGCGAACCAGCGGTATTTCATCAACATTGCGGGCGGGGGCTCTTTGACGGAGCTCACCTATGAGGTGCCCAGCAAGCTGAAAACGATGATCGGCCAGCTCGCCTACTACATGAAGGGGCTGGAGAAAATGACGCGGCTGCGGCCCTCCGAGATGATCATTCAGGCTGCGGGGCATCCGGTGATTCACGAGGAGATCCAGCTTTTTCTCATATGCAACAGCAATTCGGTCGGCGGCTTCGAGCGGCTGGCGCCAGATGCGAGCCTGGAGGACGGCCTGTTCGAGGTACTGGTCGTGAAGAAGTGCAACCTCCCGGAGTTCATCCGGATCGCCACGATGGCGCTGCGCGGGGAGCATCTGAACGATTCGCATGTGCTGCATTTCAAGACGAACGAGCTGCGGGTGACGACCCAGGATTACGTGCAATTGAACCTGGACGGCGAATACGGCGGCACGCTGCCGTGCACGTTCTCGATACTGCCGTCGCATCTGAAGATTTTCGTGGATGAGCAGGGCGCGTCGACGTACCGGTGACAGCGTGACAGGAGGGGCTATGAGCGGCAAAGGGAAAGGGGCCGGAACCGGCATTCCGGTCGGCAAAAATGAAGAGGTCGTCGCCGACATCGTCGGCCTGACGCATGAGGGCGAAGGGGTAGGCCGTGTGAACGGCTTTACCCTTTTTATACAGGGGGCGCTTCCCGGCGAACGCGTGCGGGCGAAGGTGCTCAAGACGAAGAAGACGTACGGCTATGCGAAAATGCTGGAGCTGCTGGAGGCGAGTAGTGATCGGGTGGCTGCGCCTTGCCCGATCTATAAGCAGTGCGGCGGCTGCCAGCTGCAGCATATGAGCTATGCTGCGCAGCTCGCGTGGAAGCGGCGGCATGTGGTGGACAACCTGGTGCGGATCGGGAAGCTGGAGGTTGCGGGGGAAGGTAGCGGCGGAGGCGTCATTGTCCATCCGACCATTGGCATGGACGATCCGTGGCGGTACCGCAACAAGGCGCAGGTCCCGATTGGGATGGCGATGGCCGATCTCGAGGACGGCGCCAGCGGCTCGCTGATAGGCGGTTTCTATGCGCGCGGCTCGCACCGCATCGTGGATATGGACGCGTGCTTGATTCAGCACGAGCGCAACGACGACGCGGTTTGCCGCGTGAAGGAAATCGGCTCGCGCCTCGGCGTGACCGCGTACGATGAGAGCAGCGGCCGGGGCCTGCTGCGGCATGTCGTGGTACGGACAGGCTTCGTCTCGGGCGAAACGATGGTCGTGCTGGTCACGAACGGGACAAAGATTCCGAATGTACAGGAGTTTGTCGAGGGCATCCGAGCCGCGTTGCCCGATGTTCGCAGCATCGTGCAGAACGTGAACAAGAAGAGCACGAATGTGATTTTTGGTGATGAGACGCGGGTGCTTTGGGGAAATGACGTTATCTATGATGAGTTGGATGGGATAAGGTTCGCGATTTCGGCGCGGTCGTTCTATCAGGTGAATCCGGCGCAGACCGTGGCGTTGTACCGCAAGGCCGTGGAGTATGCCGGACTGACGGGTGAGGAGACGGTTATCGACGCCTACTGCGGCATCGGCACAATCTCGCTGTTCCTGGCTCGCCGCGCCGGACGCGTGTATGGCGTGGAGGTCGTTCCGGAGGCAATCGAAGACGCGCGACGAAATGCTGAGCTGAACGACATTGAGAACGCCGAGTTTGCTGTTGGGCTGTCGGAGGATGTAATTCCTCGCTGGCGGAAAGAGGGGATCGTGGCTGAGGTGGTGGTCGTTGATCCGCCAAGGAAAGGCTGCGACCAAGCGCTGCTGGATACGATTGTGAAGATGCAGCCGAAGCGGGTTGTGTACGTGTCGTGTAACCCGTCCACGCTGGCGCGCGACCTGCAGGTGCTCGAAGCCGGTGGCTACCGTACGGTAGAGGTGCAGCCGGTGGATATGTTTCCGCATACAACACATGTGGAGTGCGTAATAGGAATACAACGAATCGATACGTAGAAATCCTTTGTTTTCAACACTTTGCGCGATTTATGACCTTTACGAAGGACGGCAGCGACTTCAAAAACAAGCTGCTCAAAGACAAAATCGAGGTTTCCGTCGTTTTGGATTTGGATTTGGACGTCGGGTGTGTAGATATGTTGAACGCAAGTGAATAGTTTTGCGAACTTTTTTGACGGCGGATTGTTTTAAACGAGGAATATCCAAGAGAACGTCCCTTCAACTTCGGAGGCGTTCTCTTTTTATATGCAATAAAGTTCAATAATGTCCAATCACATGCCGTGTTAATCAAAAGGAAATATCGTTATTAAATGCAGTTTTAACCTGATAAAACCATCATTTGTCCAATGTTGTCCAAATTTAAGTTTGACTTAAACGAGATGGTGGATTATAATTTAGTACATAATTAGTATGTCTAAGAATTGAGGGGAACAAATGAAGTCAGGTTTGATAATTAAATTAATTGAGGCGCATTGCTCAGGAAATGAGGATGCCTTTAGGAAAGCTCTTGAGAATTTGGCAAGTGATGAAGAACGAAAAGGAAATTCTTCATTATCTAATGCTCTTATGAGCGCCTATTCTTATGATAAAAAAAACAATATATCGTTTAACTCGAGTCCACTATCCGAAATGTCGTTTTCTTTGCAAAGCGCATTACCTACTCCTAAAGATAAGGATAGCGCTTTAGAATTGATTGAGGTATTGCAGCCAAAAGTCAAATTGTCTGATGTAGCATTGCCAGAAAAAACGAAAGAAGCTTTGCTTCAAATTATTGAGGAGCAAAAGCAAGCGGAGGATTTGTTAACTAAAGGTGTTTCTCCGACGAATCGGATATTACTTTGTGGACCTCCTGGTTGCGGCAAGACATTAACGGCTAATGCAATTGCAGGAGAAATCGATATTCCAGTTGCTTATGTAAGGCTAGATGGACTTGTCTCGTCGTATCTAGGTCAGACGGGAACCAATATAAGAAAAATTTTTGAGTTTGTTAAAAACAAACGAATTGTGCTGTTTCTTGATGAGTTCGATGCCATAGCTAAAAAAAGGGATGATGCGCACGAATTAGGCGAATTAAAAAGGGTAGTGACAACACTGCTTCAAAATTTGGACTCAATGCCTGTTAACGTGTTTTTAGTTGCGGCAACCAATCATCATCATCTTCTTGATCCAGCAATCTGGAGAAGATTTGATACATCAATTTTATTAGAACTACCGAATGCACAGCAACGTGAAAGCATTATCACTAAATTTATTAATGAGACACTTGAACTTTACGAAATGGACATTAAGATCCTTACAACTTTAACAGAAGGAATGAGCGGAGCTCAAGTTGGCACCTTTTTACAGGCTCTAGCCAAATACTGCATTATGCAACACAAAACTAAAATTGTCACAAAAGAAGATATTGCGAATGTATGGGTTAAGCAGTCCTCTCTTTTGGTTAGCGAAGACAGCGATGCTTATACCCGTGCCCTATATAAGTTAAATAGAAGTGGCATTTCGATGCGTACACTTGAAGAAATAACGGGGATTTCTAAATCTACTTTGAGTTATCGGTTCAATAAGGAGGAAAAGAGCGATGAGTGACGAGCAGAAAAGTCATTTTTGGATTCCAGATGAGGAAGTTCAACGAGTTGATAAAACCTTAAGAGCGATGCCAACAAAAAGGAATGTTTCCTTTTCAGAGCATGGTTCAAAACTGAGTCACAGCTTGCAGGTAATAAAGCAAACATTGGAAGCAGCGGCTCCAGACAATTCTTTAGCAGATTCGGATTTGCTTGTATTTAATATCGAGTTGCCTCATGGGGAGAAGATTCAAGATAAGCAGAGTTTATTTGATTCTAATGGTATGAAGGTAAGAGCTGTTAAAAATGTACGGAGTGCTATCGTGACATCAACAAGCAGTCAGTTCCAAACGTTAAGAAATCGGGTTGACGCTTATACACGTAATGGCAGTGGAAGAACTTATTTCGATTTTATTGAAGATTTCAAACCATACATTGGTTCCGAAAAGAATTCAAGTGAATTGCGAAAATTAACCGCTTCTGCACAGACACCCATTACCTTAGATATTCAACTTATGCTGATACCAAATTTAGAGAATCATTTGTATCATTCTGCTCTGACGCAGCTAATTGAAAAAATTAATGAAACGCGAGGACATGTGCAGGAATCACCATATTATTTATCGGATAACACGCCAGTTGTCCGTGCTATTATCCCGTCAAATACATTGACTCGGTTCGAGAACGATTCTGCAATTTATAGAATCGAGAAAACAGATTTTTTTAATGTAGAGACTACTCAAGAGGCCCCGATTGATTTGGGGGAACTTGAGCTTGATCCTAGCGTTAATTTAGAAGAGCTTCCGATTGTCGCTGTCTTGGACTCCGGTGTAATGTTCCCTGAGTCATTATCATCGTTAATCATCAAAAATTGGGTTGCTCCAAACTCTAGTGGAGGAGATAGCGATCATGGAACTAAGGTAGCAAGCCGAGTGGCCTTTAAATATATTAATCAGCAGCTATCATCATCTATAATCACTCCTCGTACTAGAATTCTTGACTGCAACATACTTGACGGTAATGTGCCAGTAAATATCTTTATTCAGCGCATACAGGCAGCGGTAAATGCACATTCGGATATTGTGAAAATCTATAATTTATCTGCCAACGCTTCTTCTCCTATCGAAGGGGATGAAATGAGTGGCTCTTCGCCACTAGCGATGCTATGAGCATAAATTAGCTCTACGAATTTCCA